>JAZNZC010000128.1:0-20984 GCA_045594745.1 Eubacteriales bacterium | reverse complement strand
CATAAGCGTTTCAAAGCGGCGGCACATACGCTCCTCGTGCGAGAGTCCAAGAGCGGAATATTCGGATGCAAAATCCACCTCACAAGGCACACGACGTGCGCGGTGTGTGCGGTTGATGATAAAATAATCGTATAGATTTTTTAATGCAGGCTTCATAGAGAC
Organism: Eubacteriales bacterium; assembly: GCA_045594745.1. Lineage (GTDB taxonomy): Bacteria > Bacillota > Clostridia > Oscillospirales > CAG-272 > UMGS1865. Next base: position 20,822 of record JAZNZC010000128.1, on the reverse strand, counting down.
CTCCTTCCCTATCAAGGGGTGTACCTTAATTATATTATAATACAAACTCCTATTCTCTGTCAAGTATCCGCAAGAAAATGGACGAGCAATCATATAAAGGATCCCCAACGCATAAAATGCGTTGGGGATTGTATGATTTTGTGTTTTTGATGTAGAACAGTTATTTTCCCGAATAGTCGGGGCAAGTTGAGACTGTGCCATCCTTTTTGTGAACGTAGATACGGTAAAGGTTCTCAACTTTTTGAGGTTCCTCCCCGTTTTCGTATGCATCGCCCTCATAATGCTCGACTTGCATAATCACATAATAAAAATCATCGGTAAGCGAGATGCTCTCTTTTACGATAGTATGCAGAACAAAGGTTTTGTTCAAGCCGACAATAACTTGCCCGTCTGCCACACCCCAATATTCACATGCAATCCTTTGCGCTTTTGAGGGAGAGAGAGTCGCATTCTCCCATATCTCGCCTGTTCTTTCGTGAATGAGCATATAACGCTCATCGCGCGACCAAGTAAGATGATACTCCGACCCATCTTCCGGGCAACATTCAAACTCACAGCGGTGATAGTGCTCTTCGCGCAAAGTAACAAGATAATATCCTTCTTCATTCGGCTCTTCGGACACAATAACGCGATACACAATCAATGTGCCGCAAGCACCCGTGCTTTCGCCATCTTCAATGCTCCAAATATCGCCGGCAATGGCTTGGATCTCTTCGCGGGATAGATTATCCTCGCGCCAAGGAGCACTCAACGAGCAAATAGAGAAAATATAACAAACCATATCATTTTCTATTTCTTGCCATCTCTCGTTTGATATCTCCTTCAATGTTACAAGGCCCTTGTCGTATGTCAATACAAACTGTGCTTCTCCGCAATCGATGACCGCTTCATGTATTTCGTCATCGTCAACGTCGTAATAAACGTAGCGCAACACATCGCATTTGGGAAGCGGAACGCCGCCGGCGACAGGAACGTAATCTTTTAAGAAAATGTATTCTCCTGTTTTTTCAACAAGCACTTGCTTCTCACAGTTGAAAACAGGGCGGAATTTTGCCTCGGGAAATTCGCGACCGTAAAAGTAATACAAATAGAGGGTGTTAAGCCCCGATTGCTCGCGAGTTGCCTCGGCTCTTTCGGCTGGCGTTAAGTACTTGCCGTATTGCGAATTTAGGGCATCAAACTCTTTTTGCGTCATGTGTGTTTTTTTGCCATCTACAATTCCATAGTAATACATTGATTGGGAACCATACGTGGTTTCTTGTCCGTATTCCACAATCTTATTCATTTTTTTGCCGCCTTGCGCAATTTCATAAACGGCGTGACGGTTATGCAATGAGTGGTAATATGTATTGACGTGAATTCGTCCCTCACTGTCTATCCAACACCCTTCTTTCGGTGTAAAGGTGGCAAGCAGAACGGGATCATGGTAGTAATACGAAACGTGATCACCGTAAGAATCCACTCTGCGTTTGGAATAAGAATAGATCGCCAAAACCTCATAATCCTCTGTCAGGAGCACAAGCTCGGGCGAGCCGTCGCCGTTGAGGTCGGTTTTATCATCGTAGCGGAAATAGTTGAGCCTTTCAAAGGTAATGACATCCCCATTCTTGTCGTCGTAGGGATAAAAGGAATAAGCTGCTTGTAAGATATTTCTAAAGGGTTCTGCCTGTGCAGAGCTTTCAAGCGAGGCTTCCTTATAAATGGTCTGAAAGCTCTCATTTTGCAGGTCAAAACGCTTGGTTGCCACTCGATAGGCGTCAACGATTTCAGAGTAATGTTCAAAAGGCTGGGTGAGCTCCACCTCTGCCGTATCTTCCCAGCCCGACTGCGATGGAGTCGGGTCTTGGCCCTGCGGCTTTGTCGTTGTCTCTTGGGGGGCGGTGGTAGTTTCTTGCGGCGTGGTAGAATCGTTGGGTGTATTTCCTTGCAAGTTGCAGGAGAACAATGAAATCATCATGATAAGGCAAAGGAAAAGCGCAATGTATTTTCTCATTTTAGTCTCCTGACTTTTTGTTAAAAGCTCGCCTTGCGGCGTGCCAATGCCTGCGTGCGGAAAACAGCGGGCGAAACTCCTAATTGTTCCTCGAATTTGCGGCTGAAGTGCTGAATCGTCTTAAACCCGCAACGCTTAGCGATCTCCTTGACGGGGAGATTGGTGAACTCCAACAGCTTTTTGGAAACGGTAATGCGGTAATCCCACAAATAGGCGATCGGAGTTAAGCCAAGCTCATCCTTGAACAGCTTGGTAAGGGTAGAGTGATTGGCAGAACAAGCCTTTACAATATCCTGCAGGGTAATGTTTTCGGCGTGGTGCGCCTCAATAAATGCCACTGCCTTTTGCAGATGCGGATTTTCAAATTCGTCTGCCTCCTGAGTGACCTCAACGTGGCGCCCGCCAAAAAAGTCGTAAATACGCTCAAGCAAAAGCATAATTTCAATAAAATAAGAACGGCTGCGGCAAGGATAATACCAATCGGGCTGCTCCTGCAATTCGGTGGAAATTTTTGAGAACAAAAAGCGCATCGTTGCCTGATTTTCGTCAAGCATTGGCAAAACGTGTCTGCGACCACCCGTAAAGGGGCTGAGCAAAAACAGATCGTGAATGTTTGCAAGCTCCTCATAGTTCGGTGAGTGCACACGCTCAAAGGTCATATTGATGTTCAAAAAGATGGGATTAAAATAGATCGAGTCACACACCAAGTGGCGTTTGCGGCGCAGCTTCAGCTCTTTTGTTTCGTCAAAGCAAAGAAGGCACGGAGCCATCGCATTCAAGATGCTATCCCCTACCTGCAAGCTGACGCTTCCCTCGTGAATAATGAGGAGAGCGAAACACTTATCCTTTATATCAAGATCATTTAATGGATCGTTTTCTATACATTTTACGGGCAAATATTTTCCAACGTAGCGTTGTTTATAATCGCATGTTTCAGCTTGCATATTAACCTCCTGTTGCAACTTGTAAGACACTTTTATTATAGCACAGCGATCTCTTTTTTTTCAAGTACTATTTCGTCGAAATTTAACGCAAGATGTTTCTTTTTTATGCACAGATAAATTCTGCGGCAAAATCAGCCAAAAAGAAGAAAAATTGCTTGATTTTTTCAAGAGTCGGAGCCCTGCTTTGGCTTTTGTGCATTCGGCCTCAAATGCCCAAATTACAACAAAACTATTGACAAATTTCGACTTTTTTTGTATAATAAACGGGATACAGCACTTTGAAAGGGGCTATCTATGGGTAACATCATCATAAAGGAAGTAATCACACAGCGCGACAGATGTCGCTTTGTTGATTTTCCCAATCAACTCTATAAAAATGAGCCGAACTACGTCCCCGGCTTTTTTGACGACGACGTAGATGATTGGAATCCCGCTAAAAACCCCGCATTTGAATACTGTGAGGCAAAATGCTTCCTCGCCTATGAGGACGGTAAGATCGTAGGACGCATCGGCGCGATTTTGAGTCACCGCGCCAATGAAAAGTGGGGGCAAAATCAAATGCGCTTCTCGCAGGTGGACTTCATCGATGATGCACGCGTTTCCAAAGCACTGTTTGATACGGTGGAAGCCTGGGCGCGTGAAAAGGGCTGCGATCAAGTGCACGGACCTCTCGGCTTTTGCGACCTCGATCGCGAGGGTATGCTGATTGAGGGCTTTGACCGCCAAAGTATGTTTATTACCTATTATAATGCACCCTACTACAAGGAGCATTTAGAGCGCCTTGGATACCGCAAATCCACCGATTGGATCGAGTATCGCATCAACGTTCCCTCCCCCGACTCCCGCGAGGCACAAATGATCGCCCGTGTGGCGGCTCGCAACGAGCGTCAAGGCAAGTATCACATCGCATCGCTCAAGCACCGCAAGGATTACAAGCCATACGTCAAGCAGGTCTTTAAGCTGGTCAACGAGGCGTATGCGCCCCTTTACGGCACAGTGGATCTGACCGACCGTCAGATTGAAAAATACGCAAACAAATTCATTCCGCTCGTCAACCCCGACTACGCTTGCTTTGTAGTGGATGAAAACGATGAAATGGTCGCCTTTGGCGTAACCGTTCCCTCGCTTTCCACCGCGCTTTCCAAGTGCCACGGCAAGCTCTTGCCTTGGGGATGGGCTCCCGTTCTTCACGCGCTGAACAAAAACGACACGGTGGATCTGCTCTTGATCGCCATTAAACCCGAGCTGCAAGGAACACTCTTGATTGCAACCATCTTTAACCACTTTGTCCATTCCACGGCAAAAAATCATATTCTCTATGCCGAAACAGGTCCTCAGCTCGAGACAAACACCAAAATTCAAGCACAGTGGAAGTTCTTTGATAAGGAACAACACAAGCGCCGCCGTTGCTTTATAAAGGACCTTACATAATAATAAACAGGAATCTGCCGCCTCGCATCACGCAAAGACGGCAGATTTTTTATTTTATTTCAATTATCAGAAGCAAGCCTTAAGGATCTCCAAAATTTCGGCGTGGGAGACCTTGTGGTATCCGCCGCCCTCCTCTACGGAGTTAGCAATGAGAGGCAGCATCTCCTCGGTTGCTCCAAGCTCGCGCAAAGTCTTGGGCATACCCATCTCCTCGATGAAGCGCTCCATTGCATCAATGCCCGCGAGGGCGACCTCCTCATCGGTCTTGCCCGTGGCATCCACATTCCAAACGTTCTTGGCGAAGCGCACGAATTGATGCAGACCGTAACGGTAGATATAGCGGTAATACGGCAGAGAAATAACTGCCAAGCCCAATCCGTGCGGGCAATCGGTGTAAGCCCCCAACTGATGTTCGATGCCGTGCACCTCCCAGTCCTGCGTTTTGGAAAGCCCCGCGATGCGGTTGAGCGCCACGGTAGAACCCCACATAATGTTGCTACGCGCCTCGTAATTTTCGGGATCTTTGTTTGCAATTTTTGCATTTTGAATAACCGAGCGCAAAAGAGCCTCGATTAGATAATCGCTGACATTGTCATCGTCGCCCGAAAAATACTGCTCGCAAAGGTGAGAGATGATATCAAAAATACCGCTGACCATTTGAATATGCGGAACACTATAAGTAAACTCGGGGTTGAGAATGGAGAATTTGGGGTATACTTCCGGTGGAAATACTCTTCCCTCTTTGATCATAACATCCTCGTTTGTAATGACCGAGCCACCGTTCATCTCGGAACCTGTTCCCACCATCGTCAAAATCGAGGCAACAGGAACAACGCGGCTATCCAGAGGTGCAAAGTCTATCCAATACTTTTGCCACGGGTCTCCCTCGGTATACGCCGAGACCGAGATCGCCTTGGCACAGTCGACAACAGAGCCGCCGCCTACGGCGAGGATGAGATCAACGTTGTTCTCGCGTACAAGACGCGCACCCTCGAGAACCTGCGCATAAGAGGGGTTGGGCTTGATGCCACCACATTCGATGATGTTTTTGCCACACGCGGTAAGGATCTTGACAACCTCATCATAAAGACCGATGCGTTTGATAGCGCCCTTTCCGTACAAAAGCATCACGTTTTTGCCATAGGCAGCCAACTCTTCGGGAAGTTCCTTCATCGCATCCTTACCAAAGTGGATGCGCGTAGGATTATAAAATGTAAAATCGTATTTCATTCGCAATTCTCCTTTTCTTATTATTTCACCAAGCCGTAGCCGCCTGCGTATTTGCTTACGTCGGACGCTACCACAAACACGCGGTTCTGGCAAAGCTTGCGGATCTCCTTGAGAACCTTTTTCATCTCTCGGCGCGGTAGGACAATCAGGATCATATTCATTCGATCGGTAGAGCCGCGACCGCTGAATATGGTATATCCACGCTTGTTTTGACGCAGATAAGTGATGATAAGCTTTGTGCTTTCATCGTTGGCAATGAGTTGTAGGTTGGAAGTCCCCAGCGCGATCTTGTTCTCGATGGTAGAGCCGAGGAACAATCCCGTAGCATAACCTACACAGTAGAACAAAAGCAGGAACAAATTATCGCCGAGCGTGCCAATGATGGTGGAGATGACAAGTCCCCAGATCATACATTCTACAAAACCGAGTCCTGCCGCTTTCAACCTTTGCCCCTTGACCATCATGCAAGTCTTGAGAGATTGAATACTGATTTCAACAATTTTTGCCGCGCATACGATCAAGCACACGACAATGGGATTTAGGGATGCTAAAAATTCAGACATATACGTAAATTCTCCTTTTATTTTTGAACGCCAAGCAAACGACGGCTTCGTTTTGCATACACAATGGTTGCGTAGGTATCTTCCGATGAGAGTGACCTTCCTCCATACACAACGGTACCGTCTTCCAGCGTGATGTACGGATCTCTGATGTAAGGGGAAACCTCTATTTCACCTGTATATACGACGTAATCCTTTTTGAAATAGTCTTGCATCGGCTGAATGATTCCAAATATCAAAGTAAAAACTCCAACACAGACGATCAAGCACCAAAGAAAGATGGCGCCTATCCGCTCTGCCCTATTTTCCTTTCTACGCTTTTTCAAGCTGCGTTCTTCTTTTGCCAATCGCTTGGCTGCTTTTTCATCGGTGGCAGCTTGCGCGCGTAATTTTTTGATTCTTTCCATTCTTTTGGCATCGCGACCGTTCAACTGCAGGTGCAGCAAATAAATTGCCGCGGCAATGGTTAATAAGAACAGAAAAATAAAAAGAACATAGTTTGCCACGAGCTTTGACTCATTGATTGGAATACCGTTGTAAACGCTCATACCGCCACCACCTTTCTGTGTTTGTTGCTCAAGAGGATATCAATAAAATTGTTCAACAATAACTTCTTCGCCTGTTGTTTCATCGCGGAAGCGGAAGCGGCGAAGGTCGCCCTCGCTCTTGCCTTTGCCAATGTAGGTGCAGGGCTTCCCTTCTTTATCCATCGGCCATTCGGACGCTTGCGCCCAGCAAGGATAGCCTTTTTCGCTTTTGAAAGCCTCTTTGATCTTGGCTTTGACCGCCTTTTTGCGCTCTGTCTTTTTCATCGTTTCAGGGAACAGTGGAATGATGTGCTTTTGAATATACTTTTCCGATTCGCCGCCCTCAAGATATTCGGGGATGACTTCAATGGCAAAACTGCTTGCTTCTCTGTATTTATAGAAAAACGGAACGGATTGGTCAATTTGTGTATAAATTTCGTAAACCTCACTGTAAAAAGCAGATGCTCCACTTGCTGTTTCAACATCATGAGTAACCATGCGAAATTGATACGTCAACAGCTGACGAACCGATTCATATTTTGGCGGACCATATAGTCTCCCCGGATCTCTGTGAGGCTCAAGTAAATACGGTACAACAGAAGAAAAGCTATGCTCCTCTCCCCCTACCACACAAGTATAAGGAATCGGTTTTCTACTGTAATCCTTTTTCATATCATCAACGATTTTTTGCAAAAAGGCATCAATTTCGGGCTTTTCGTCATACAGACGGCGAAATTCCACAATATCAAGATCTCCCTTTAGGAAATCAACAATTACTTGCTGTGCGTATTCCATAATGTGGTCTCCTTTGTGTTTATAAAGAATCTGAAATCAATTTTATGATATAGGCAATTAGCGCAAACAAAACCACAACATAACCGTATGTTAATCTATCCCATGCAATTTGTTTGTTAACCTTCAATGTGTCTTTCGATAGTCCGCCACCGCGTTTTTTATGAAACTTGTTGTCGTCTTCTATCGCCCATGAAATAAATTTGCGAAGGATAAAATACAGAATGGTTACAAAAATAATTAAACCAATCGCCAATAGCAATTCAGACCAATCCATAAATCACAAGCTCCTCTCAACAGTTAAACAGCATTGTTGTTTTTCTTTTTGACGTCGATACCTTTATTATTTTATCATAGAGGCGCGCCAAAGTCAAGTGGAAAATGTGGTGGCTCTGTTTTGAAAAAAAGTAAAGAATGAAAAATATTTTTGAAAAAGGTATTGACAAAAAAGAGGACGTGTGATATAATATTCAAGTACGTGTGAGACCACATCTTTGCGAGTGTAGTTCAATGGTAGAATTCCAGCCTTCCAAGCTGGCCGCGTGGGTTCGATTCCCATCACTCGCTCCATTTTCCGGAACACCGGAATTTGTGCCTTTAGCTCAGTCGGATAGAGCAACTGCCTTCTAAGCAGTAGGTCGGGGGTTCGAATCCCTCAAGGCACGCCATATTTTAATATGGTGGGTATAGCTCAGTTGGCTAGAGCGCCAGGTTGTGGCCCTGGAGGTCATGGGTTCAAGCCCCACTACTCACCCCAGAAAAAAGCACTTGCTTCGGCAAGTGCTTTTTTTATTTTTCTGATCACAGTTTACGACTTCCTTAAAAGCATCTCCAGCCTGTAATCCTTAGGCGAGCAACCGACTTCCTTGTGAAACATCCGATAAAAGTGCGCGTAATCCGCAAATCCGCACTCATAGGCAACGCGGTCTGCCGTCATATTGCTGGTGGATAAGAGCAGCTTTGCCTTACGCAGACGTGCTGCATTGAGGTAAGCATGCGGTGTGCTTCCCATGGCATCCCGAAAGATGCGGATGAGATAATTCTCGCTGAAGTGGAATTCCGCCGCCAGCTCTGCCAGCGTGGGTGGTTTTTGCAGATCCTGCGTCAAGCGGTGCACCATGCCGTCCACCAGCACATCCCGCTCGCTACGCGCCTGTGCGCGGAACAGGTGCGTCAGAATCCTGCAAAGCAAGCCGTTTTTGACAATCATGGGCGCATCCCCATTTTCGGCATCGGAAAGCTCTTGCAAAAGCGGCAGCATCGCATCGGGCTCAAACGCGCCGCGCCTTGGCAAAGCGGGTGCCTTATCCACCCAATCACACGCTCCAAAATGCAAGTAGAAATAATAGGGGCAATCGCTTACCTCGGGGCCGTCTTGAAATAGTCCTCGCTGTTGGATATAATACTCCCCTTTGCCAAGCTCCACGGGCACACCGTCCTCTGTAAAGCGGAGCACGCCGTCCAGCATCAAAAGCAGCACGTCACACCCTTCCGTGCGAGTAATGTGCCGCTCCCGAGGCAGAAAGCGGCGAAAGGCAGACAAACGGTAAATGGGAACACTTTGCATGGACACTCCTTCAAGCATGACAATCACCTCCTTGCCAATCTGCTTGTATTATACATCATGAGTTTGATTTTTGCAATGTTTTTTCAAAAATTATTCCTGTTATTTTGCCCCGATCCATGATAGAATAAAACTATCAAACCAACGGAGGGGCCGGTTATGACCAAATCATTTTCACGCATGCTTTGCCTGATCGTTGCGTTATCCCTGCTGTCGGCCGCAGCCTGCACGGGGAGCGGGACGCCGGGCGACACTTCTTCACAACCCGCACAGACCCAAGCAGATCCGCCGGCAACGGAAAGCGATGAATCCGAAAGCACACCGCCCGACGAGCTCAAAGATCCCAGGGAAGTCATCGTTACAACGAAAGGAGCTGTTGACAACATGAAATTTTCTCCTCTTGCACTGGGGCAGGTACAAGCCACAAGCTGGCTCAAAAACCAACTGCTGCTCCAGGCTCAAAACGTTACCAAGCAATTTGAAAGCCTTTCCCCTGACTGCAAGTCTGAGGGCGCTGACCGTTCCGGCTGGCTGGGTGGCACGGGCGAGAGCTGGGAGCGCGGTACTTACTACACCCGCGGCCTGATCGCCTCTGCCTACGTGCTGGACGACCCCGACCTCAAGGCACAAGCGCAAAAGTGGATTGATTGGACGCTGGAAAGCCAGATCGACAGCGGTGCATTCGGTCCATTGGCAAACGACACCGAAAAATTGGACTACTGGCCGCTGATGCCCATGCTCATGGCGCTGGAGCTTTACTACGACGCCACGGGCGACGAGCGCGTCATCCCCTTTTTGCAGAATTACTTTGCATGGGAATTTGAGGCCCTCAAGCAAAAAAAGCTGACCTCTTGGGCAAGAGTCCGCGGCGGAGACAACATCTTTGCCGTTCTTTGGCTATATGAGAAAACACAGGACGAATCCCTGCTTGACCTTTGCGAACTGCTTTACGAGCAGACCTTTGACTGGGAGAAGGCTTACGACGAAGAAGCCTGGATGGGCACCTACCACATCGTCAATGCACAGCAGAGCTTCAAGCTCTTCCCCGTCATGTATGCCGTAACCGGTGACGAGCATTATCTGAACCTTTACTACAAGGGCATTGAGAACATTTACATGGCATCCGGTCGCCAGGACGGCATGTCCAACGGTGACGAGATGAGCCGCGGCATTGACGGCGTTTACGGAAACGAGACCTGTGCCGTGGTGGAGCGCATGCTGTGCGACGAGATCGCGCTCTATCTTTTGCGCGACGCAACCATTGCCGACCACCTCGAGCTGATCACCTATAACGCCCTGCCCCAGCAGCTGCTGCCGGACGGTCGCGGTCAGGTCTATTTCACCATGCAGAACCAGGTCATGGCCAACAAGGGCATTCACGGCTTTACCAGCGAGGGCGGTGACCGCTCGATCTACGGTCTGCCCGGCGGATTCCCCTGCTGCGTGCATAACTATCAGATGGGCTGGCCGCTCTTTATCGCATCCATGTGGATGTCCACCTCGGACGGCGGTCTTGCCGTGGGCGCATACGGCCCCAACACCGTCACAGCGACAGTAGGCAACGGCACAAAGCTGACCGTAACACAGACCACCAATTATCCTTACGAGGATACCGTCACGCTTACCCTGAACGTCGATCAGACCGACACCTATCCCCTCTATATCCGCGTGCCCGAATGGTGCACGTCGGCCTCCTTGCTGATCAACGGACATGCAGTCGAAGCCGAGCTGATCGCGGGCGAATACACGAGGTTGAGCGCCGAGTGGCAGGACGGTGACGTGATCACCCTGACCTTCCCCGCAGACTTTACTGCTACTCTGACCGATAATAACAGCGTCAGCATCCGTCGCGGCGCGGTACTGTTCGCGCTTGAGATCGGTGAAAAATGGAAGAAAATTTCCTACAATCCCTTGAACTGGAATCTGACCCGCGAATATCGCTCCTACGACATCACTCCCACCACCGATTGGAACTACGCGCTGGAGAACTTCAACTTTGACGACGTGGCCTCCAATTTCACAGTGACGCATAATCCCATCACCGATCAGATGCAGTATCAGCTTTCGGATGCCCCCATCATTCTTGAGGCAAAGGCCAGAGAGGTCAAGGACTGGGTGCTGAATTCCCATTACATGATCGCGGGGGATACGCCGATCTCTCCCGTAGCTCCCGAACGCCTGGAGGATGAGACCGTTACGGTACGCCTGGTTCCCTATTCACATACCCGTTTGCGCATCACGCTGATGCCTTGGACGGGAGACGCACAGAATGCAGTAGCCGAGCGCGTCGATGATAATACCCTTCTTTTCCCGTCGCTGATCGTACCCTTGGAGCAAAAGGGCGCATCGGTTGGTGACGCTGTATTCTCCTACACCATGAATCTCTCCTACCAGTCGCTTGTTGATCTTGTGCTCAAGGTAGAGATCAACCGCAAGGATGCAGGCACCGTAACACTCAAGCAGGGCACCGGCACAGTCACGCTTGAAACAGACCTGCTTGGCACGGATCGCCACAACCGCGTTGCTCTGTTCACAGAAGACGGCTCTGCCATTCCCGCAGATCTGACGCTTTCCGCATCGGTAGAGATCCACGACGTTGGCATCATTCACTACGAGGCGGAAAAGGCCAAGCTGAAGGGCTCTGCCTACAGCGCCGGCACACACGTAGCGGGCATTGACGATCCCGGATCCTCCCTGACCTTTGAGAACCTGTTTATTGCCGAGGACGGCGACTATACGCTCCGCTTCTACTACGCAGCACCCATGGGCCTTGCCACTCACACGGTCTATATAGACGGTGTCAAGCGCGGCACGCTGCGTTACAACGAGAACGGAAAATCCCTGGGCTGGGGCTCGTTTAGTGAGGATATCTACGCTGATATCCACCTCACCCTGGAAAAGGGCACCCATACGCTGCGTATTGAAAAGACCAAGGCCGACGTTGGCTTCGCGGAGCTTGAATCCTTTGACCGACTCCCCTGCTCGCTGACGGGCGGAACGCCCCAACCGATCCCCGACGAGGATTGACTTTCCGCATAAAACGTGCTATAATACCTCCAAAGGCTTTCTTTGGAGGTATTTTTTATGTTACTGATCAAAAACGGGTACGTCAAAACTATGGCAGGCGCGGACATCCCCGGCGGCTGCGTGCTGATCGACGATAGCGGCAAGATCGCTGCCGTTGGCACGGATATTTGCGCAGACGGTGCAACCGTCATCGACGCTTGCGGCAGACTGGTCACGCCCGGCTGCGTGGAGGCGCATTGCCACATCGGCGTGGATAACTCCAAAATGCGCTGGGAGGGCATGGACTACAACGAAATGTCCGATCCCGTCACCCCGCACATGCGCGCCATCGACGGCATCAACCCCATCGACGAGACCTTCCCTCTTGCCCTTTCGCACGGTGTTACCACCGCCTGCACGGGTCCCGGCAGCGCCAACGTGGTGGGCGGCACGTTCGTGGCCATCAAGCTGGCGGGCAATCGCGTGGACGATATGATCGTCAAAAATCCGCTTGCCATGAAGGTGGCGTTCGGTGAAAATCCCAAGGGCTGCTACGGTCAGCGCGGTGGCAAAACGCCGATCACACGTATGGCAACCGCAGCACTTTTGCGTGAGCTTTTGTTCAAGGCACGCAACTACGTGCAGGCCAAGGAAAACGGAAAAGAGCCGAATTTTGATATGAAGCTGGAGGCCATGATCCCTGTCATCAAAAAGGAGATCCCGCTCAAGGCGCACGCGCACCGCGCAGACGATATCTTCACCGCCATTCGCATCGCCAAGGAGTTTGACGTGGATCTGACGCTGGACCACTGCACCGACGGCGAACTGATCGCTGACCAGCTCGCATCCGAGGACTATCCCGCGTTCGTCGGCCCCACCTTTGGCGGCAAGACCAAGATCGAGCTTTCCAACAAGAGCTTTACCACCCCCGCAGCACTCCAACGCGCAGGCGTGCCGATCAGCATCATCACCGACGCGCCCGTCATTCCTTTGGAATACCTGCCCATGTGTGCCGGCTTCGCGGTCAACGCAGGCCTTGACGCCGAGGAGGGCTGGCGCGCCATTACCATCAATCCCGCCAATCAGACCGGCATCGGCGACCGCGTAGGCAGCCTGGAGGTCGGCAAGGATGGCGACGTGGTCATCTGGCAGGATAATCCCCTGACCGTCATCGGCACCAAGGCGCACGTAACCGTGGTGAACGGCAAGGTGGTTTATCAAGCTGAGTAAGAAAACTCCGTAACACACATATTCTCTTGAAAAATTGAGCACGTTACGTTTGATTGCGCAAATGTAAAGTCAACGTGATAGACTTTTTCTCTGATTGGGTGTATGATGATGGCGCAATTTATCTCAAGGAGGCAACAATGACCTTTGCAGAAAAAGTATTCAAGCTCAGACGTCAAGCAGGGCTTTCACAAGAGGAGCTGGCAGAAAAGCTTGACGTATCCCGTCAAGCCATATCCCGCTGGGAAATGGGCATTGCAATTCCCGATGCGGCAAATCTATTGCAGCTTTCCGGACTGTTTGGTGTCACCGTGGATTATCTGCTTAAGGATGAACTGTCATGCGACGAGGATATCCCTTTGGTAAAACGCAAGCAAGAGGACGTTTGCAAAGAGACAAAAAAGCTATCCGCCATGCTGAACGCTGTGTGGATGGGAGCAGCAATTGCGGCAGCGCTTTCGGTCTTGCTCTTTTCAATCACGGTTGATCTGCCCATTTTTCTGATTCCCATTCTCGCACTCCCTTTCCCCGTATTCTATTATTTTGCGTTTTACAGAGATCTGGCTTCTGCGAGATCGGTACTTTTCTCCGCAGCCATCCTTCTTTTGGCAGTCAATCTGATCACGATTGCGGGATATTTGATCTCTGTTCGCTTGCACTATGATGAGTCCTATGAGGAATTTATTTTATGGGGCTTTTGGGCAGGCTCCGGCTGGCTCGATACCGTTTGCTGCCTCAATGCCGCTGCTCTGCTCTCGTATGGAAGTTGCATGGCTATCGTGCCAAGAGCGAAAAAATGGTGGAGTAGTCTGCTGCTCTACCTGGGCGCTTGCGCATTATCCGGCATTGTGCTCTTCCTGTATTTTACTTTTACTACGGGTATCCAAAGCACCTTGGCGGTCTCTGTTATTTTGTTGGCTGTAAGTATGCTTGTCTGCCTGCTTGGCTGCACGATATATTTGCTTTGGCAAAAAAAGGACTGACACACATGAAAAAATGTAATCAATGCCGCTCGGTCGTACGTGATGAGCACGAATGCCCGATCTGCCAAAACACGCTGACCTATGAGCCAATATGCCATGACGAGAAAGAACACTTTGCCCTGAATCGGTACTATGTGCGTTACATCTTAAAGAACTCCTGGTTCTCCCTGCTTTGTTGCATCCCGGGGCTCGTGCAGTTATGTATCTCATCATTCAGCACGCTCCTGCTTTGTGCATGGGCACTATGGGGACTTTCCCTTTTGCTTTCCGTTTTTCAGAGAAGCATCGAAGCAGGCATCAGACAAAAATACTCCGAGGATTACGCGCGCATCAAAATCGGTTTGTGGAAGTATTTGTTCGGCGCCATATCTATCGTGCTGTTTTGTTTTGCATATCAGATTGGGCGTTGATTGTCATAAACCTGTACAAAAGGTTCTGCAACAAACAATTTTGTTACAAATTTACGCAAAAAACTGTTGACAAAACCACATTTGTGTGATAAGATATTACGGTACGAAATTTCGTACCGTAATTCTTGACCCATTAGCTCAGATGGCAGAGCACATGACTTTTAATCATGGTGTCCGGAGTTCGACTCTCCGATGGGTCACCAAATAGAGAGAGCACCGCGCTTGCGGTGCTCTCTCTATTTGCTGACCCATCGAATAAGAGTCGGACTCTTCGAGCTGCGCTACGACCAAACCCATTCGGACAAGCAAACTCGCTGCTCGACCTTTTGGCGCACCGCGCCGAAAGAATTTGACTCTCCGATGGGTCACCAAACGTAACAAATCCGAACTATTTCGTAAATCGAAATTGGTTCGGATTTGTTGTTTTCTGCAAGTACCCATATTGAGCAAAAGAGCAAGGCCTGATTGGCCTTGCTCTTTTCTTGTTTCAGTCTCTTTGGCTACCTCCCGATGGCACAGATTATAGCTACCGTTCGGTGTGTAATAATCTTTGGAAAACTGTGGGCCACATAGCAACTTTCAAAAAAGGACCTCCTTGTTCGTTATCTATGGTATTACCATAAAATCACGAAATTGGAAGTCCTTTTTTAATTCTTCCTTATTAATACCGAATGCATACTTGAACTGGAAGTGGATTATACGATCTCAATTTTAGATTTGTGAATAGTGGTGTTAAATCCATTCGCTAAAAGAAAATCATTCAATTCACAAGCATTTTGTGTGCATTTGGGTCCAAGAATAATTTCCTTAATAAAACTACTTTTTGCTGCGCCTAAGAGTGCTAAATCAAAGCTAAGATAGCTGTTAATTCCGCGTCTCATCATGGCATATTTTTTGTTTTCTGCAGTCAATCGATGAAGCGATGTTGTTTCCACATATTCTTTACGGTATGCAGCTAATTCATCAGGCTTATTTTGTAAGAATAGCTCTATTGATTCATGTTGGAATTTCTTCTCAACTAAATCCACATATAACCGGAACTCTTTTTCAAGTGAGAACTCTTCGCGCTTGAATAGCACGCGAGCTTGTGCATAGTGAATTGTAAAAAACAAGCCATAATAAGGCCAGAGTGTTTTAAAATCCCCATCATAAGCAGGTATATCGGCAACAAGGCTTTTTATGTATTCCTTTTTCTCGTCCTCGGTGTATTTAATTGAGCCAAAGTCCAACGTAAAATTATATGTCGACTTGAGGTAGGCGTTCATTGCGGGAATATCCAATGCAATGGCGACACCACGAGAGTGATCTCCATATCTTTCCCATTGACCTAGGTCGTCTTTAAGTGTTGTCATCGAAAGACCATAGGGATTCCCCACAACTGTATTTGTACTTAGCAAACCAATGCGGCCGTGATATGGATTTATTTGTAATTTTTGAAGAACATAAGTGTTGTATTCGTCGCTGGATAAGTATTGTTCGTTTGGGTCGTTTGAGTTTTTTAAATTTGATAGCCAAAGCTCATTATTAGATACAATGCTATATAGAACATTTAATGAAGTATAGTGATAAAATAGGGAGTCTGCTTTATTCACGGCCGTGCCCCACTTTCTTTTTTCTTAATTATATCATTGTCTTTGAAGTTAGTCTATATAACTTGTAAAAAATCATATTCTGTATGATTTGGCCGATTTGTTGCAAATCCGGGCATTTATGGTATAATTATTAAAAATTGGGAGGTGAGCGTTATGGCAGAAAAGAAAGAAAAACAATATGTGAGCGGTAATGCTCAACTGATGACTGAATGGAATTGGGAAAGAAATGCTGATATTGCCCCATCACAATTGACCCTTGGTAGCGGAAAGAAAGTCTGGTGGAAATGTGGCAAAGGACATGAATGGGAAGCAGCTTGTTACAGTCGCATTGCTGGGAATCAATGTCCTATCTGCTCTGGAAGAAAAGTGCTTGTCGGATATAATGATTTATCTACACTTGCTCCTGAAATCGCTTTGCAGTGGCATCCCTCAAAAAACAGCGATTGCACCCCAAAAGACGTTACTATAAATAGTCATCGCAAAGTATGGTGGCTTGGTCCCTGCGGACATGAGTGGCAAGCAAGTATAGCGGACAAAAATAATGGGCGTGGATGTCCGTATTGTGCAGGCAAAAAAGTTTTAAAAGGTTATAATGATTTACAAACGGTTAATCCCACTTTAGCTAAGGAGTGGAATTATGAAAAGAATAATGGATTGATGCCTGTGGAGGTAATTCCCGGTAGCGGACAAAACGTCTGGTGGAAATGTCAAAGAGGTCACGAGTGGCAAGCGACAATAGGTAGCAGAAATGCCGGGCGTGGATGCCCATATTGCTCAGGAAGATATACCATTAAAGGCGAAAATGATCTACAGACGGTTAATCCAACTTTAGCAAAAGAGTGGAATGTTGAAAAAAACACCGGATTAACACCCATGGATGTAATGCCTAACAGTGAGAAAAAAGTATGGTGGAAATGTAGCAATGGGCACGAGTGGCAAGCGACAATAAATAGTAGGAATAGCGGTGTTGGATGTCCATATTGCTCGGGTCGATATCCTATTAAGGGTAAAAACGATTTACAAACGCTTAATCCAGCTATAGCAATAGAATGGCACTATGAAAAAAATGATGGATTAACACCCATGGATGTAATGCCTAATAGTGATAAGAGAGTATGGTGGAAATGTAGAAAAGGGCATGAGTGGCAAGCTATAATAGGTAGTAGGACAAGAGGTAACGGATGCCCTATTTGTAGTTCAGAGAAAAACACTTCTTTTCCCGAATATGCACTAGTGTATTATCTAAAAAAATATGGCTTAGAAGTAATACACTCATACAGAGAACAAGGTTATGAATTGGATGTATATATCCCCATCCTAAGAATAGCCATTGAATATGACGGATATCTTTGGCACAAGGATAAAACACAACAAGACTTAGCGAAAAATTACAAATGTGCAATGGATGGGATTACGTTATACAGAATAAGAGAGGGTTTGGCACCGTTAAACGATAGTTCTACAGACTATGTTGTTCAAAGGAACCAAGAGGATCTCTCAAAAATACTTGAACTTCTTTTAAGCGAAATTACTGGAACTATCGTAGATGTAGACCTAAAAAGAGATAATATTGCCATAGAAAATTTGCGGGAATATACAGAAAAAGAAACTTCTCTATTGTTTTCTAATCCAGAGATAGCGAAAGAGTGGAATTATGAAAAGAACGGTAATCTAAAACCGGAGCATTTTGCAGCAAGTAGCCATAAAAAGGTATGGTGGAAGTGCCCCAAAGGGCATGAATGGCAATCGACGATAAAAGACAGAAACAGTGGAAACGGATGCCCATATTGCGCGAGTAAAATGGTTTTAAAAGGATATAACGATTTGCAAGCGGTGAATCCATCGTTAACAAAGGAATGGAATTATGAGAAAAACAATGGATTGACACCCGTGGACGTAACACCTAATAGCCATAAAAAAGCATGGTGGAAATGCAGCAATGGGCACGAATGGCAAGCAGCGATAGCTGATAGAAACGGTGGGCGCGGATGTCCGTATTGCGCAGGCAAAAAAGTTTTAATAGGCTATAATGATCTGCAAACGATCAATCCAACTTTAGCAAATGAATGGAATTATGAGAAAAACAATGGTTTGACACCTGTGGACGTAACACCTAATAGCCATAAAAAAGTATGGTGGAAATGTAGCAATGGGCACGAATGGCAAGCATTGATAGGTAACAGACACAAAGGTAATGGTTGTCCGCAATGCGCAAGAGAAAAACGCAAAAGCCTGAAATAAGGAGATAACAACATATATGGCAAACGAGATTCTTCCTATTCTTGGTGACTACATTGTAAATATTGGCTTGGATGTCTCTAAGGACAAAATTAAAAATTCCATACAAGAAAAACAAGTAAAGGCACGGCTTGAAGAGTTCGTTCAGCGCCAAGCAAAGTACAATTTCACATGCACCAAGAGTGAGGAAATTGATGTTGGTGCAGTAACAGACTATATTCGCAAAGACCTTATCGCGGATATGAGAATTCGTTTGCGGGGAACGAAAGAGGAACGCGCTGCTGCACATATTACGATCCTCAGCAAGGTGAAAGCATATGCACAAGCGAATACAAAACTCGGTGAAAAACGTGCAGTTGAAATGGTGAGTAAAGCTGTTGACATACTGCGTTCTTATTACCGGCAAAGGATCAACGCTGATCTGCAGTTTATTTCAGGCGAAATAGTTGACGCCGTTGAGGACTCTGTGGAACGCATTAGTAGTGTTCAAACTGATCGTTTAGTCTCAGAAATGAGTCATCAGCGAGAGATCCTATCTAGTGAAATAGCTGAACTAGTTCGATTTTCTCCGGAGCAAGCAGTCGCAGAAGGAATTCGATTAATAGGGGCAGGAGATACCTCCTCAATAGAAACTTTTTTAACCAACTATACCAATGCCCTAACCAGTAAACATACACTTTTTCCACACTATGGCTATGAACTCAAGTTAATAAATGGTCAGCAAAAATTGCACAGTGTTCCGCTTTCGCACGATGCATCTAAGCTATATCCTCCCAAAATTAAATGTGTCGGCACTGTGAAAATTGGAGAAAAATATGTTGGCGAACTAACTCCAGCAGTTATTGACTATGCCAATCGTCACCAACTTGGAATTACATTAAATGTAACTGCTGCACAAAAGTTATTAGGTGTGCAACCAGATCCTGTTCAACATGAAGCTGAGGCGGTAATTGGAAAGACTTTCACAATTCCTCCACGACCATTTAAAAAGGCTTTTCCGTGCAGCATTAGTTTAGATCAAGATGTTGAATTTGATTATGTATTACTTCGCACGCAAGAAATACTGGACGATGGAACAATTGTTATCTCCAATAGAGAGCAAGTAGATTTTCCTTTTTCGTTTACTATGCGAACCAACCTCGCAACGCAAAAAATATTCTTCACGATATCAATGCGCAATCCAACAAACAAAGATATCTTAAAATATGTTCATTTTATGAAGAATGTTGAGCAAAAACGTATTATTTCAATTAAGTCCTTGGAGTTGCAAGAAGAATTTGCTCGTGGGCGTTTGGATGAGTTTTCTTACAAAACGGATTTTGATAGCTTAGATGATGAAGTCCTTTTTTGGGAAATGGTTGTCAAGGTGGAGGAGTTTTTCAAAACATCCCTCAACGTTCCTGCAGAAATTTATGAAAAGCAATATGCTAACGTTGTGTACCTATATCGCCTAATCAATAATGAACAGGTTGCTTCTTCTTGGGATGCGCTAAGCCTCCCTGTTGAAGTGACAGAAAAGCTAAAAAATGAAATTGCAAAATGGAATGAAACACCATTTTCCTTAGCATATGTAGGATCTGTTGATGTACCGCTTTGGGGAGAAACGTTTACAGTACCTATTATCCGGAGGTTCCTTGCGCTAAAGCCGAAAGATCTTAGTAAAATCAAGAAGAAAGCAGAGATACTTGATGTTGGCGATGAAATCCGTCTGGAATTCATTCCGGGCGAAGGGACTCATAGTACCTGGGAAGATACAATACGCAATCCCGAAGACGAAATAATCTCGTCATAAGCATTCCTAATAAGGGTTTGTTCACAGTTTGTTATCTTTACTTATGGCCGGAGTGATGGTATAGTGCGTTGCTGCAAGGAGGTGCGAGCAATGCCCGTAAACAAGAACGGCAGAATATCAAGTGGAACTGCCGTGTCATTGTGAAAGGTTTTAGAGATGCGGCAGTCGGTAAAAAATGAGGGCTCGTAATGAAAAAATTAGGATAGAGCAAAGTCATACAACCTTGCTCTGTCCTTTTTTCTTGGTGTCTTGAGCTGCTTTCCATTTGGCATACGCTTCTTTGCCTTTATCCGATTCGTAGTAAGCAACCACATCCGGCAACAGACACCGTGCGATTTCTTGAATCAAGTCCGTTGGCAGGTGTCCAGAGGCCCGCTTGTCGTGCAATAAATTACATATGTAAATCATTGTCCGGTCAACACAGGACACAAAAGCAATCAACAGTCTTTGTAACATGGTAAGTTCCTCCTTTCGTAGTTTTAAAACCCCCCCCCGCCTCAGCGGGGGCGGACCGACAAAAGTACAGCCCCAGT
>JAZNZC010000127.1:0-6886 GCA_045594745.1 Eubacteriales bacterium | reverse complement strand
AAAAGTTCCCCCACACCCCCTCAAAAACTTTCTAATAAAATTATCTAAACAGCGCTGTTCATTTGCGGATAGACAGTCGACGCGAGCGCAAGACTCGCTTTGGCTGCCGCGAGCGGCTAGGCGCCACCGAGACCCTATCCGCTAAGAAAGTTGATTTGCGTTGTTTCAAGAATATTTTTATTGCTCTTGGGAGAAGGGAATCAACACTACATTTTTGTTCTTTTTTGTTGCATATTGCAAAGTATATTTTGTGCCGCGTGACTGACCATCCCATACGATAATGACGGTGTCGGCAATATCTACCATTGTTTCATTTCGCTTGATCGGAGCGGCTTTGCCATATAACTTATATTGCGGCAAAAGAATAAGCTTTGAAATTTTGTGCTCATCCGCATATTTTTCGGCTAAAGCATCAATTCCTTTTGCGCCGCCGCTGATAATTAAGGTTGTTTCTTTTGGAATGTGTTGGGAAAGATCAAATGTATCAATGCTTCGAGATCCTGCAATTAAAGTCTTCATATCTTAACTCTCTTATATCACAAAACGAGTTTACTATATAATACCTAATATTTCCTATATTATAGCATATACTTTTTTGAATGTAAATAGGATATAATATTTTTATAACGAGATATAGGAGATTTTTTATGCTTGAGAGCCAATATAAGATGAATTTGATAAAAATAGGCTTAAAGATTGCATATTATCGAAAGCTGCAGGGAATGACACAAGAGGAGCTTGCCGAAGCGTGCGATCTTTCGGCGGGATATGTGTCACAGTTAGAGGGACCGGGGAGCTATTTCTGCCCGTCGCTTAAAACTTTGTTCAAAATTGCAGAAGTGCTGGGAACGACCGTGTCCAAATTGACGGATATAGAAGAATAAAAAGGGTGGGCAGCTTCTTTTAAGAAGCTGCCCACATTATTTTCAAAAATCTTTATAATTTAGAATATCCAAAGCTATTAACGAGCGCCTCGATCTTTTGACCTGCACGGCACATTGGGCACTCGTGCGAGGGGTAGGAGGCGTAGTCGGATAGGTCGTTGGGGTTGAATACCGATTGCACGGTGTGTCCGGCACACTCATCGGCGGTTGCAAAAATGGAGCAGATGCCGGCAACGTGACCGTTGTAATATTGGATGGCTTCCACTGCCGCCTGTGCGGTATATCCCGTGGTGACCGATGCTGCCAGAATGAGAACGTGCTTGCCCTCGATCATCGGCAGGATGTTGTCACGGAAGAGCAACTGACTACCCACGGTGTGTTCGGGAGTGACCACATAAATGGTTTGGTGTGCATTGAGGTTGATAAACTCCGCACGCGTCAGGGCTTCAGCCAAGCAGGTGCCAATGACCTGCATACCGTCAAGACACAAGATCGTATCCACAATGGTATTCGATCTGTAATGCGATACCAGAGCCTTGGCCACGGCTTGCGCCTCGGAAAGGCGGTTCTTCTGCGTGGTCACGTCAATGTAATAGTTGGTGTGGCTGTGTCCGGTTGCGAAGTGTCCGGGCGTTACGCGCAAAAAAAGGTCGCGGTTCTTTGTTCTGATCTTGCAGGTTTTTTCGTTTGCCATAATTTTACCCCTTTTTTTTCATTATATCACAGTTTTTTCCATTTGTCAAGAGCTTTTTGCTCCCACGCAGGGAGAGCAAAATTATACTTGACATTTCCCCTTCAATAATGATATAATAAAAGCAGAAGAAAATAGAACCTTTAGCGCCGATTTTTTGCTTTTTGAAAAGCGGCGAAGTTGATACGGAGGGTAACCAATGAAAAAATACATTCTTGCCTTGGATGAAGGAACGACCAGCGCGCGCGCGATCCTGTTCGATCGCGAAAGCCGCATCGTTTCGATGGCACAGCACGAGATCGCGCAGATCTATCCTGCCCCTGGTTGGGTGGAGCAGGATCCGATGGACATTTACGCGAATCAATACGCGGCTCTGACCGAGTGTATTGCCAAAAGCGGCATCTCACCCGATGAGATCGCGGCTGTGGGCATTACCAATCAGCGCGAGACGGTTATTGTTTGGGAGCGGGAGACGGGCAAGCCCATCTACAACGCCATCGTTTGGCAATGCCGCCGCACGACCGATACCTGTGAAGCATTAGAATGTGCAGGGCACGCAGAATACGTCCGCAACACCACGGGCTTGCGTCTTGACCCTTACTTCAGCGGCACGAAGATCAAATGGATCCTCGACCACGTAGAGGGCGCACGTGAGCGCGCCGAGGCAGGTGAATTGATGGTGGGCACTGTCGACACTTGGCTGACTTGGAAGCTGACCGAGGGACGTGTATTCGTTACCGACCGCACCAATGCTTCACGTACGATGTTGTGTAACATTCACACGGGAGAATGGGATGAGGGAATGCTCAAGATCCTTGACATTCCGCGCGTAATGCTTCCCGAAATTCGCAGCAGCAGCGAGGTTTACGGATATTTTGAATGTATGGGCACCCAGCTTCCCATTGCGGGTATTGCAGGCGACCAGCAGGCGGCACTCTTTGGGCAAGGATGCTTTGAAGAGGGAGAGGCAAAAAATACATACGGAACGGGCTGTTTCCTACTCACGCATACGGGTGAGAGCGCTATTCACAGCTCACACGGACTTCTGACTACCGTTGCCGCAACCGAGGCAGGTAGACCGATGGAATACGCCCTTGAGGGCAGTGTGTTTGTGGGCGGTGCTGTCATTCGTTGGTTGCGCGACGAGATGAAGCTTATTCACGATGCAAAAGACAGCGAATATTTTGCCAAAAAAGTAGACGATTGCGGCGGTGTATATTTTGTTCCCGCCTTTACAGGTCTTGGAACGCCTTATTGGGATGCACGCGCACGCGGAACCATCGTTGGTTTGAGTGCAGGTGTGGGCAAAAACCACATCATTCGTGCGGCTCTTGAATCGATCGCCTATCAAAGCGAGGATCTGCTTGCGGCAATGAACGCCGATATGCAGAGCGTTGCGGGAGAAGCACACAAGATCCACAGCCTGCGCGTCGACGGCGGTGCATCGGCAAACGCACTCCTGATGCAAATGCAAAGTGATCTTTCGGGCATCGAGGTCATTCGTTCTGCCAATCCCGAAGCGACGGCGGCGGGAGCGGCATATCTTGCAGGTCTTGCGGTGGACTTTTTCCACGGTCGCGCGGAACTCAAAAACAAATTGGGAGCGGGAGCGCTCTACCGTCCTAACATCGACCAAGCGGCACGCGAGGAGCGTATGAGGGGATGGCATCGCGCCATCAAGGCTTGCCGCACCTTTTCAGAAAGTGAGGAATGATTATGGCAGTAAAAAAACAGGAACTTAAGGTCTTATCCTGTGATGGTGTTCATAAACTTGCAGGCGTGGTCTTTTTGCCCACGTCACAGCCTGTTGGTTTCTTCCAGGTTGTGCACGGAATGACCGAATACATCGGTCGCTACGAGCGTTTTATGACCGAAATGGCAGAGCACGGCTGGATCTGCTTTGGTCACGACCATCTTGGTCACGGCCACACAGTAAACGATGCCGGCGAGCTTGGATTTATCGCACACGAAAACGGTGCTGATCTTTTGCAACGCGACGTCAAAAAGGTAGCTGACACCATCATCAAACACTACACCCCCGCGGGCAAAAGGATGCCCTATGTTCTAATGGGACACAGTATGGGCTCGTTTGTCGTCCGTCTTGCGGTGGAAAAGAAATACGTTGCACCAGATCGCCTTATCGTTATGGGAACGGGTGGTCCCAATCCCGTAGCGGGGGTTGGTCTTGTGCTTATTAAGATCATTAAAAAATTGCGCGGAGAGCGTCATATCTCTAAATTGTTGGATAACGTTGCGTTTGGCAATTACAACGATGCTTGGGGCGGTGGAACAGACCTTGATACCGACCCGTGGTTGACCTCGATCGAAAGCGTGCGTATGCGTTACTATGCCGATCCTCTTTGCAGCTTCAAATTCACCGCGAGTGCGATGGGAGATCTTGTTACCTTGACAAAGGAAGCCAATCGCAAAGAGTGGTTTACCAATATGCCCAAAAACATTCCTGTTCTTCTTGTGGCAGGTCAGGATGACCCCGTTGGCGACTTCAGCGAGGGTGTTGAAAAAGTGCACGAAAAGCTGCTCGCAGCGGGTGTAAAATCCAAGATGAAGATCTACGAGAACGCCCGCCACGAGATTCTGAACGATATTTCTTATAATGACGTTGTAAGAGATATTCTTGCGTTTTGCAAATAATTGATAACAGATATCAAAAGGCACTTGCGAAATTTTTCCGCAAGTGCCTTTTGATTTTATGTTTTTTTGGAATCTCCCACTCCCAGTAGAAAAGATATTGTAAATTCGCATCCTTTGAAAAACGCCTTTTTGATGAAAGCATCCTGCATTTCAAGCAATGTTTCAATATATTTTTCAACAGCAGCATTTTGTTCTTTAGTTAGCAATTCATTTACACTTTTGTGTATTTCGATTGCTTTTTTTGCAAGTACTCTTTCTTCTTGCGTATGAATTGCCGCACATTCTTCCGCAAAATATTCATTCCAGAGTTTTTCCAATGTTTCTTTCATTCTACCCCCCCTTTCAATAGCATTCAAACAAATGCACAATGCTATTATAGCATCTATTTGAATGCTTGTCAAGCATTTTTTTGAATGCAATGATATAATAATCTCATAAAATATTTTTTGTTGGAGAGAATATATGTACGTTTATCAAAGATTGAAAGATACAAGAGAAGATGCTGATAAAAAACAAGAAGATATAGCTATTATTCTGAATATTACAAGACAACAGTATCAGCTCTATGAAAGCGGAAAACGTGAAATGCCAATGCATCATTTTGTTGCTTTGGCAAAATACTATAATATTTCCCTTGATTATCTTGCAGGGCTTGTTGAAACGCCAAAGAAACTTGGGTGAGTTATATTTTAGAGTGCAGCCTAATTGGTTTTTTCAAAAAAGAGGACAGAGAACTTCAAAATTCTCTGTCCTTTTGTATGTTTCTTATTTCAAATTCTTAGGCTTTCTGATGCGGTTGAGCTGCTTGTTGATGTCAAGCAGTTCTTCCTTGGTAAAGGAGATGTTCATCATACCCATCATACTTGTCAGGCGCAGAACGCTAAAGCCGCCAAGCATTTGCATCATGCCGCCCATAGCGCCGCCCTTAAGGTCGACCTCAAATCCGCCGGATTTCTTTTCGCCCTTTTCGCCCTTCTTGCCTGCATCCATCTTCTTTTTGAGCTTGAGGCCCATAGAAGCGAACCAGAGCTTGCCACGCAGGGATTGCATAATGTCGGAGATCTTGTCGTTAAGGGAGTATCTGCCCTCGATCTCAACAACGTCGAACCAGTTCAGCACAGCGCCTACCTCGCGCAGGACGTAGTCCATATTCATCTCTTCAACCTTGCGGATCTTGCCCTCGTCGGTGCAGTTGCCTGCTTTTGCAACGATGGTGCTCTCGCCTACGTTCTGTACGTCAAAGTAGAAGAAGTGATCATCGGCGGTCTTTTTGCCAATGCTCTTGCCATTTACAAAGAGCTCAACCTCAGGCAGGTTGGAGTAAACGGTAACCTTTGTAACGTCCTCAACGCGGTCGATGTAACGCTTGCCGCATAGGTGAACGAAGGGATCATCCTCGGGGGATACCAGCCATGCCTTGTAAGCATAGAAGGAGTCCTTTTTGTACTTACGGTCCATGGTAACAAGACCCTTGTGGTTTTGTCCGTTCTCGCCGCCCTCGGCTCTGGCATCTGCGCCAAAGTCGAACATGTTCCAAACGTGAGTTGCCCACATATATTTGCGGGTGAAGAGCTGTTTGATGAGTTCCTCATGATAGAATGCCTGATATTCCTCGGTGTAGTCGCCCTGCTTGGGGTCGCTGGTGTGCCAGTTGAGAGCCTCGCAGCCGTACTCGGAGCAGCCGATCGGAATGTTGGGATGTGTTTCGTGGAACTTATCGAACCAGGGGCCGTTCATGGTGGTGTCACCGCCGTACCAACCAAAGTAGTGGTTGTAGGAAACAACGTCGGGGATGAGGAGATAGGGGTCATCCATTTTGCACATCGAAACAGCCGCGATGGTTGTGGGACGAGTCTTGTCCATTTCGTGGCAGAGGTCGTTGAGGATGCGGTGGTTCTCGAGAAGATCCTCGGTAGAGCCGCCAATGGAGATCTCGTTAGAAAGACCCCAAACAACGATAGATGCGTGGTTATAGTTTTGGGTGATAAGTTCCTTCATTTGAGAAATGGTGTTCTCGCGGCCTGCCGGCATGTGTTTTGAAATGTAAGGGATTTCAGCCCAAATAACAAGACCATATTCATCGCACAAATCATAGAAATACTGGTCGTGCTGATAGTGAGCCAAACGAATGGTGGTTGCGCCAAGCTCATAAATCAGTTCAATATCTTCCTTATGGTCCTCTTTGGATAAAGCGTTACCCTTTCCCCAACGGTCCTGGTGGCGAGAAACACCGCGCAGAGGATATTCTTCGCCGTTTAAGATAAAGCCGTTATCGGGGTCAATTTTAAAGGTGCGGCAACCAAAACGGGTGGAAATATTATCAAGAACTGTTCCGTCCTCAATAAGCTCGGCCTTTGCTGTGTAAAGATAGGGATTCTTTCTGCCGTGCCAAAGATTTACATCTTTAATATTAAGGACTATCTTTGTGTCGCTTGATGTGGTTTCGGCAACAACATTTCCCTCTTTATCAAAGACAGTATAACGGATTTCTTGACCCATTTTGCTGTTTGTGACAAAGGTTTCAATTGTAACATGGGCATCAGCGCCCTTAATTTCGGGGGTAACGGCAATGCCGGGGCCACCATAGTAATCAAGGTCAAAATGGGATTCGCTGACACAAATGATGTTAACATCTCTGTAAATACCGCCATAGAAGGTA
>JAZNZC010000126.1:0-50522 GCA_045594745.1 Eubacteriales bacterium | reverse complement strand
AAGACCGCTTGGCCTCCGACTTCTGCCATCTTTTTAGTAAGTGTTGTAACCAAAACACGCTCGTTTTTTGCAGCACGTGCGCGAATTTCGCCCATCAGGTCGTCAACCTGACCTTCTACGGGACGGACCTCGACCTCGGGGTCAAGAAGCCCCGTGGGGCGAATGATTTGCTCAACTACGCGCTCGGAATGTTCGTTTTCGTAGTCGCCCGGCGTAGCGCTGACAAATACCGCTTGTTGGATGCTTTGTTCAAATTCGTCAAAGAAAAGCGGACGGTTGTCATAAGCCGATGGCAGACGGAAGCCGTAGTCTACAAGGTTCTTTTTTCTTGCCGTGTCGCCGCCGCTCATTCCGCGCACCTGCGGAATGGTGATGTGCGACTCATCGATGAACATAACGTAGTCCTCGGGGAAATAATCGAGGAGTGTAAAGGGTGTCGCTCCGGGTTCTCTGCCCGAGAGAACACGAGAGTAGTTTTCAACACCCGAGCAAAAGCCGATCTCACGCAGCATTTCAAGGTCGTAACGAACGCGTTCGCGCAATCTTTGGGCTTCCAAAAGCTTGTTTTCGGACTCAAAATATGCAACACGTTCTATCATTTCGCGCTCAATTTCGGCAAGTGCGGCTTCCCTCTTTTCGTCGGAGACGGCGTAGTGCGTGGCGGGATAGATGGCGGCATAGGTGAGCGTTCTTTTGAGCTCGCCCGTAACGATATTGATCTCGCAAATGCGGTCGATCTCATCACCGAAAAACTCTATACGCAGTGCGCTGTTGTCCATGTTTGCAGGAATGATCTCCACGGTGTCGCCATTAACCCTGAAGGAGTCGCGCTTGAGTGCGAGGTCGTTACGCGTATAACTGTTGGCAACCAATTTGCGAATAAAAATGTCGCGTCCGATAGGCATACCGGGACGGATTGCAAGGACGAGTCCTTGATATTCGCTCGGATCACCGAGAGAGTAGATACAGGATACCGACGCTACGATGATAACGTCACGGCGCTCGAAAAGTGCGCTGGTTGCGCTGTGGCGCAAGCGGTCGATCTCATCGTTAACAAGGGCGTCCTTTTCGATATACATATCCTTGCCCGGGATGTATGCCTCGGGCTGGTAGTAGTCGTAGTAGGAAACGAAATACTCGACAGCGGCATCGGGAAAGAACTCACGCATCTCGGAGCAGACCTGCGACGCCAAGGTTTTGTTGGGTTCAAGGATAAGCGTGGGGCGATTGGTGCGCGCAATGACGTTTGCCATAGTAAAAGTCTTACCCGAACCTGTGACGCCAAGCAAGGCTTGCATCCGCTCGCCGCGCAAAATGCCCTCGGTCAACTGCTCTATCGCCTGCGGCTGATCACCCGTGGGGAAATATTCACTTTTGAGCACGAAGGGTTTTGCGTTCATACGTTCTCCTAAAATTCGTTATGTAGATTATTTTTTTGCGATTTTCGACTGTTCTTTCAGTTGTTGTATCAATGCTTTTTTGTGGCCGTTATAACTTGTTGCAGACCAAGTAATGCAGAATGCGAGAGGACATATCACGAGATCAAAAAGCAAATCCAACAAAGCTTCACCGTATGTCATTCCTTTGCTCACTTTAACAAAAAACGATATTGTCCCCAACACGAGCACGATTGCGGCAAGAACAAGCCCCCATCGCAGATGATATTTGCGCTCTTCGCCTCTGAAAATTCCCGAGATTTTCTGCCGCCAACGCATCTTCTCCAACCTCTCGCAAAGCGCATCCAAGTCGCTCCCATCGGTTTGAGAAATACCATCCGCGTAACAGGAAACCTCAATGGAATCGGCATTGGTCTTGTAATCGAATTGAGAAATTTGAGCAACTAAAGTGAATTGGTGTCCGTCTCTTTCAAAACCGTATACCCAATGGTAGTGTTGCCACATCATCATACCTTCGTCAACGAGTTCATCGTTCACGGTCAGCGTAAATTTCGTGCGTGGCGAAAAAGAACCTTCCCAATCACTCCAAGACAGGCTGATAAAGTATTCTTTTCCGTCTCTCACAATGTCAAATTTTTTGCCGTTCATTTTCTAACCTCTGCAATTGCTCTCGGAACTTTTTCATCCGGTCAAAATTTTCTCGTACCTTACAGTATACCACATTTTTTGCGGCAAGTAAAGTCTTTTTTTGATTTTCGTCCGCTACTTTTTGTTGCTCTTTTGTTGCAATGTTGGAAATAAATGGTTGGCGAGTGAAAAAAGTGAAAAAAAGATTGAAAAATCGGCAACTTTTTTTCAAAAAACTATGGAAATTTTGAAAATAGTGTGCTATAATAAGATGAAATAGTGAAAAGTACCGTTTGACCCCCACTTGAAAGGATTTTAGAATGCCCGCATATATCGAAAAAGCCGAACCCGTTACGCTACCCGTCATCGCTCTGCGAGGCACGGTAGCCTTCCCACAAATGACAATCAACTTTGAGGCAGGCGACGAAAGCGCCGCTACCGCTGCCAAGGCTGCTGCGGCAAGCTCCTCCTTCTTGTTCCTGACCTCTTACAACGAATACCTCGAGGGCGGCGAGGAATTGGAATTCCCCTATTACCGCTTTGGAACTGTTGTTCGCATCAAACAAATGATCCGTACTCCCGAGGGACAGACGCGCATCATTGCCGAAGGACTCGTCAGAGCAACCGTCAGCCGCTATCGCACCATCCTCGGTTACACCGAAGCAGATCTTGTTTGCAAGCACGTCAATCTCCCCGATAATGGCGGTGTACGCGGTGAAGCTGCTGTAAGCGAAATGCGCCGCGCGGCAGAAAAGAATATGCACTTGCTCCCTGCCGAATCGAGCGACCTTCTGGACACCATCCGCACCATCAAAGACCCCGGCGCTCTTGCCGACTTTATCGCGGCTCACATTCTCGTGCGCCCTGTTGACAAGCAGGCTGTGCTCGAATGTATCGACCCATTTGCACGCGCCGAAGTTCTTTTGGGCATCCTTGCCGAAGAGGCTATTGTGATGGAAGAGGAGTCGCTCATTCGTAAAC
Source organism: Eubacteriales bacterium (assembly GCA_045594745.1). Taxonomy (GTDB): domain Bacteria; phylum Bacillota; class Clostridia; order Oscillospirales; family CAG-272; genus UMGS1865. The sequence continues at coordinate 47,517 of JAZNZC010000126.1, read as the reverse complement.
GCGTGAGCGCGCGCATGAACCGTCACCAAAAAGAGTACTATCTGCGCGAGCAGATCAAGGTCATTCAAGAGGAGCTCGGCGAGGGCGACGACGTTGCCGAGTTTGCCCAGAGAATTGAAGCCGCTTCCCTCCCCGCTGAGGTTGAAGCGAAATTGACCAAAGAAAACGACCGACTTGCCAAAACGCCTTTCGGCTCTGCCGAGGCGACTGTTCTGGCAAATTACCTTGACACTTGTCTCTCCATTCCGTGGAGCAAGACCACAAAAGACCGCGTCAGCTTCACTGCCGTCCAAAAGGTTCTCGACGCTGACCATAACGGTCTTGACGAGGTCAAAGAACGCATTGTGGAATACATTGCCGCAAAGCAACTCAATCCCGAACTCAACAATCAGATCCTCTGCCTTGTCGGCCCTCCCGGCGTTGGCAAGACATCGATCGCTTCTTCTATCGCGCGTGCGATGGACCGCAAGTACGTGCGCATCTCGCTTGGCGGCGTGCGTGACGAGGCTGACATCCGCGGTCACCGCAAGACCTACATTGGCGCAATGCCCGGACGTATCATTACCGCTCTTACCCAAGCCGAGGTAAGAAATCCGCTCATCCTTCTCGATGAGATCGACAAGCTCACACGCGATTCTCACGGCGACCCCACCTCGGCTCTTCTCGAGGTTCTTGACGGCGAGCAGAACAAGAGCTTCCGCGACCACTTTGTAGAGCTCCCCTTTGACCTTTCCGACTGTATGTTCATCGCAACAGCGAACAGTCTTGAAAACATTCCCAAGCCCCTGATCGACCGTATGGAGATCATCGAGCTCTCGACCTACACCAAGCGCGAGAAGCTGGAGATCGCAAAAGACCATCTTATCCCCAAACAGCTCAAGCGTCACGGAATGACGAAGAAGATGCTGAAGATCTCCGAGGACGCGCTGATTGAGATCATCGACTACTACACGCGTGAGGCGGGTGTGCGTAATTTGGAACGCACCATTGCAACCCTGTGCCGCAAGGCAGGCAAAAAACTGCTGGAAACCGAGGTCAAGAGCATCACGATCAAGGCCGGCGACATCAAGACCTATCTTGGTGAGAGAAAGCTGTTACCCGAAACGATCGATGCAGAGGATCCCGTAGGATGTGTGAACGGACTTGCCTACACCGAGCTTGGCGGAAGCCTGCTCAAGGTTGAGGTTGCCATTCTTGACGGCACCGGCAAGATCGAGACTACCGGCTCGCTCGGCGACGTTATGAAGGAATCGGCACAGATCGCCGTCAGCTACGTTCGTTCGGTTGCCAAAGAGTTTGGCATTCCCACAGATTTCTACAAGACAAAAGACATTCACATTCACTTCCCCGAGGGAGCGATTCCGAAGGACGGCCCCTCTGCGGGTGTCACGATGGTGACGGCACTCATCAGTGCCCTGACCGGCAGAGCCGTTCGCCGCGACGTTGCTATGACAGGCGAGATCAGTCTGCGCGGAAACGTACTCCCCATCGGCGGTCTGAAAGAAAAAACGATGGCCGCTTACAGCGCAGGTGTTAAGACCGTGCTCCTCCCCGAGGAGAATATGCGCGACCTTGCCAAGATCGACGCGATGGCGCGCGACAATCTGCACTTCATTCCCTGCCGCCGCGCATCCGACGTATTGCAGGCAGCACTTCTCCCCGCAAAAAAGACCGCTCCCACCGAGATGGAAAAATCGGACGATGCGGTTGCGGCTTCCACCTTTGTTCCAACATCTAACATTCAACCGCAGGTTCGCCTGTAAAGCTTTTACGAAAGGAGATGCGATATGGCACTCAACCTCAACAAGACCGAGCTCCGCATCAGTGCAGGATTCCCCAAGCAGTTTCCTCGCGACGCGATGGTGCAGGTCGCCTTTTCGGGTAGATCAAACGTGGGCAAAAGCTCGCTGATCAATTCCCTGCTCGGCCGCAAATCTCTGGCGCGTGTCAGTTCCTCTCCCGGCAAGACCATTACCATCAACTTTTACGACGTTGACAAAACGCTCTTCCTTGTTGACCTGCCCGGATACGGCTTTGCAAAAAGAGCTCCCGCCGATAAGGCACAGTGGTCGGCACTGACCGACGGTTATTTTACGCAGAATCCCAATATCGACCTGCTCAAGCTCGTCATTCAGCTTGTGGACAGCCGCATCGGCCCCACTGCCGACGACGAGATGATGCTCTCCTTTTTGCGTGAGGCGGACATCCCCTTTTTGGTGGTTGCCACCAAGGCGGACAAACTCAACGCCACCGAGCGCAGAAAAAGTGAGGAGATGCTGAAAAGCCATCCTGATATCCCTGCCGATACACCCATCGTGTTCTACTCCGCCCTCAAGGGCGAGGGACGCGCTGACCTTTGGAAGCTGATTGCAGACTACACCGGCTTGAAACTGTAATTTTTTCCGAAAGTGAGAACCGTTTTTCAAAATGCTACTTGATATTCTTTCCGGCGGTGATATCCGCTCCATAATCATTTCGCTCATATTCAGTATGCCAATCATTCTCCTTGCCCTTTCCCTACACGAGACGGCGCACGGATACGTGGCATACAAGTGCGGCGACAATACCGCTTACAACCTCGGGCGCTTGACGCTCAATCCGCTCAAGCACATCGACCCGAAGGGATTTGCGTGTATGCTTCTGCTCGGCTTCGGTTGGGCAAAGCCTGTTCCGATCAACACGCGCAACTTCCGCAATCCCAAGCGCGGCATGGCACTCTCGGCGCTTGCAGGTCCTTTGGCTAACGCTATTATGGGACTGATGAGTGCAGCCCTACTCGGCTTTACAATGGCACTCTACTATTATCTTGCATTCACGGGAGCTTCCGCCTTCGTTCTGACCTGCGTTTCCTACACGACTGTTCTGTTTGAACTCTCGGCACTCTACAACCTTTTGTTTATGGCATTTAACCTCATTCCGATCCCTCCCTTTGACGGCTCGCGCATTGCGCTTGTATTTCTGCCGCCCAAGACTTATTTCGGGATTATGAAATACGAGAGACAGATCATGTTCGGCTTGCTTATCGCACTGCTTCTGCTCTCTCGCTTGGGATTTTCTCCCTTCTCTTGGATCGCTCACAACCTGACAAACCTTGTGGCAACTCCCGTTTTCAAGCTTTTTGGAGGATTGTTTGGCATTCTCCGTTGACAAATCACAGAAAGGATTCGACCTCACCTTATGGAAGCACTCACTTACCGGCTGGATCAGTTTGAAGGCCCTCTTGACCTCTTGTTGATGCTGATTCAGAAGAACAAAGTGAATATTATCGATATTCCCATCGCTCTCATCTGCGATCAGTACCTTGAGTATCTCAAGGCGGCGCAGGATATGGATATGGAGATCGCGGGTGAATTTATCGTTATGGCAAGCGAACTGATGCTCATCAAGAGCCGCCTGCTCCTCCCCAAGGTCGAGGAAGACGAGAAGGATCCCCGTGCCGACCTTGCCGAAGCATTGCTCCGTTATCAGCAGGCAAAGCAGGCCGTGGCAAAAATGATCCCCCTTTATCAAACTTACAGTGGTCGTATGGTCAAGGACACCGATGAGATCTCGGTGGATACCTCTTACGTGACCGATCAAGAAGTGACACAGCTCTGTGCCGCTGTCCGCCGCATCATCGCGGCAAACGAATCGCGCCCGCGCGCGGAAAGACAAACCTTTGCGCCCTTAGTTGCCAAGCCCATTATTCCCGTTGACGTTAAGATCGTGGGCATTCTCCACCGTATGTCTCGCAAAAGAGACACCTCTATGCAAGAGCTTTTGCACGATGCGGTATCTTTGAATGATATGATCGCTATCTTCTTGGGCATTTTGGAGCTTGTTAAGGTTCGCAAAATTCTGATCGATGAAGATCCCGACTCCTACACCGTCATTCACGGCGTCAATACGCGCTTCGTGGTAAACGATGCGCCCCCCGCCGAAGGCGAAGAGGAAAAAGAATACAATCCCTCCGTTCACGGAGATGAGCCTATTCCGCTCTCCTCCAAAGCGGAGATGCACCGCGAGCAGAGACGCATCATTCGCGAGGCAAAGCTTGCCGAAAAGAAGCGTTTGCGTGCGGAAGAACGCGCTCGCCGTGCAGAGGAACGCCGTCGTGCCAAGGAAGAAGCGATGGGTCAGACCTTGATTGAAGCTGACATCATTCCCGAGGACGACAGCGACCTTGAGGCTGAGGCCAAGATCGCACAGATGCTTGACGATCAACTCTCTGAGGATGACGAAGACATCTTGGATGATATCGGTCTTGATATGAACGATATTATCAAATCGATGGCCAAGCAAGCCAAAAACCTACCCGATGACAGTCAATAAAATTCCCCGAAAGGATTTAGCGCAGATATTATGGAACAAAAGAAAGAATCCGCTCCATACCTCGAGCAGCTAACAAGCGAACAGGATCTCAAGCAGGCGATCGAAGCCATCCTGTACGCCGCAGGCTACCCGATGCGATATGACAAGCTGGGTGAGCTTTTGGGCTTGAGCACAAAGGATGTTAAAACCTTGGTGCGCTCGATGGCAGAGCATTTTGCCCTTGAGGATACACACCATGGGATCCAGCTCCTACTCTACCCCACCACCTGTCAGCTCGCTACAAAAGAGCGTTATGCTCCCTACATCCGAGAAGCACTCGGCATCCGACGTGGCGGAAACCTCTCGGCATCTTCAATGGAAGTGCTTGCAGTGGTCGCCTACAATCAACCCGTAACAAGGTCGTATATCGATCTTGTGCGCGGTGTAGATAGCTCTTATGCCGTCAACTCTCTTCTCGATAAGGGACTGATAGAGGCCGCGGGACGTCTTGATGCGCCCGGTCGTCCAATGCTTTACGTCACCACCGACAAGTTCTTGCGTGTGTTCGGGCTCAATGCTCTGGATGAGTTACCCGAAACCGAGGCTTTGAGCGTGGCCGCCGCACAGGCAGAGGGATCGGAGACAGGTCAAGAGACCGACGAGGCAGAGCAACTGGAATTTGAAGTAGACGAAGGATCGATCCCGAGTGACTACACCGAACCGGTTGACGGCGAAGAAGAGGACGTTGCCATTGAGGCACACACCTCTCCCCCACCGCCCACGCCCGACTCCGATGAAAAGGAGGGCCTGACTTGATCGCATTGATTACTATTTTAATTATACTCGGCGTGATTCTGGTTGCCGCCGTACTGATCCTCTTTGTTGGCAATGCAAAGATTCGCATTATCAGCGCTGATCAATTACGGGTTGTGGCTTCGATCTGCGGTTTTCGGTTTACCGTATATCCGGATAAAAAGAAAGCCCCAAAGAAGCCCAAGAATCTTGCCAGATGCCGCAACCCCGAAGCGATTCTAAAACGGGAGCTGAGGCGTCAACAACGCGCAAAGGAAAAAGCCGAGCGCAAAAGAGAGAGGGCGGCAAAACGTGCTGCCAAGCGGAGCGAGAAAAAGATCGGTATTCCGCAAAAGTACTGCCCTGTTCCCAATCTCAAAGAAAATCTCGAAATGGTTTTGGCCTTGCTCCAAAAGTTCTACAAACGAACGAAAGGGCAAATCAAGATCCGAATCAAAAAATTACACATTCGCGTAGCCACAGGCGAGGCCGCGCACACGGCGCTTCTTTATGGCGTTGTGGTTCAACTTGTTTCCTATATGATAGGCTATGTTGAAACAAACTACACTGCCCTTGAACGGGATGACGGTGACCTTTCGGTAGAACCCGACTACACCTCATCCGAATCCAGTGCAGATATCGATATTGTCTTTCGTGCAAAAATCTGGCGCGCGATCCTCATCCTCATTGATATGGTGGAAGCTTACGACGCAGAAAAGAAGATCGCATACCGCAAAGCCGCTCTCCGCAAACGGGAGAAGCGCAACAAACCTCGATTTAATTTGAAAAATATATTAACACGTATACGAAAGGATCATTCATTATGGAAAACGAATCTTCTATCAAGGAAATAATCCGCAATTCGCTAGACCAGGTGCGCTCTATCATTGATGCGGACACCATTGTAGGTAAGCAGATCGTTACCTCTAGCGGTATGGTGATTATTCCGATTTCCAAGCTCTCGATGGGTATTGCCACCGGTGGCTTGGATCTGCCCACAAAAACCGAAGAGGGCGGAAAGAAAAACTTTGGCGGTGGCGGCGGAACCGGTGTCAGCGTAGTTCCCGTTGGCTTTTTGACCATCACCCCCGAGGGCAAGGTGGATATGATCCCCATGACGTCGGAAAAGCTCACTCCCGTAGAGGTCATTGCTGACCTGATCTACAACTCCCCCGACATCATCGGCCGTATTAAGAACGTGTTGATGAACGGCTATCAGGAATCCTCGGCAGATGTGGACGTCGATGTCGACATTCAGCCCGAGCTTGCTGAAGAATACGAAAACCAACTCATTATCGATTCCGACACGAACGCTGTGGCTCCTATGCTTGCCGACGATGCAGCTATGGCCACCGAGCAGATTCTCTATGCGGATGAGGGTGAAGGCTTTGCAGATACCAGATCCGGCCGCAAGCAGATGAAGTTGGATATCAAGGAACAAAAGAAGAGAGACAAGGAAGCTGCAAAGCTGCAGAAGAAGGCCGACAAGAGTTCCGCCAAGCTGGCAAAGATCAATGCCGATATTCTGTCCCTCCAAATGGCTATGGATGCCGCTCAAACTCCCGAGGAAAAAGAGTATATCAAGGCTGCTCTTACCGAGGCCCAGATCGATGCTCAAATCGAGGGCGAAAAGCACGCACAGATCGTTGCCGAGCAACAAGCTCTTGCTGAGTCCGCTCCCGCATACGATACCGCAAGCATCGTTGTAGACGGTAAGACCAGACGCGCTGCCCTCACTCCCGAAGAGAGAGAAGCACAGATCCAGGCTGAGATCATGGCATTCAACGCCGCTCTTGCAGCAGCAAGCACGCCCGAAGAAAAGCAAGCCATCATCGAAGCAGAAAAGCAGGTTCTCGCATCCTACTCCTCTGCCCCTGCTGCAGTTGACTCCGAAATTGCTGAGTTCAACACAGCAATGCAGGCTGCAAAGACCCCCAGAGAAAAGCAGGCTATCATCGAGGCTGAAAAGCGCGCAATGCTCCAGCCCGCACAGGCTAACGTCAAGACCGCAGATCAGATGCAGTTCGAGTCGGATATGAACACGCTCGATGCCGCTCTGAAAGCCGCGAAGTCCGAGGACGAAAAGAAGGCTATTCTCGACGTTCAAAAGCAGACCGTTATCAAGGCAAAGAAGAAGCGTATGTCCAAGTCCTCTTCTCCCGAAGCTATCGAGGCAGAGGTTCTTGCATTCAACGCGGCTCTCGCAGCCGCTCAGACTCCCAAGGAAAAGCACGCTATCATCCAAGCCGAGAAGAAATCGATGCTCAAGACCAAGCAGCAGGCTCCTGCGCTGACCGAAGAGCAGGCTCAATTCCAGGCAGAGATGAACTCTTTGAATACTGCGCTTAAGTCCGCCAAGACCGAAGACCAAAAGCAAGCTGTTATTGAAGCTGAAAAGCAGGCTATCATCAAAGCAAAGAAGAGACGTAGCGGAGCTGATAAATATGACCAACTCGACTCCGAGGTTGCTGCTTTCAACGCCGCTTATGCCGCCGCAAAGACGCCTCAGGCAAAATATGCCCTGATCCGTTCCGAAAAGCAGGCTATGGTTGGTCCTACAACCGAAAGACCTGTGGCAAAAACCAAGCAACAAGCTCAATTCGAGTCCGAGATGAATGCGCTTGATTCCGCTCTGGTCGCCGCAAAGACTCCCGAACAGCAAAAGGCTATTATTGAAAAACAAAAGCAGACTATCGTAAAGGCTAAGAAGCAAGGCCTTTCCGGTGATGCAAAATTCGATACAGTTTCCGCTGAGATCGCCGCATTCAATGCCGCCCTCGCAGCTGCAAGAACCCCCGAAGAAAAGCAGGCTGTTATCCTGGCCGAACAAAAAGCTATGGCAAAGCCCGCAAAGATGCGTACAGCCAAGACTGCCGAGCAAGCTCAATTCGAGACCGAAATGAACAAGCTCGATGCCGCTTATGCTACCGCAAGAACTCCCGAACAAAAGAAAGCTGTTGTTGAAAAACAAAAGCAAGCCATTGTAAAAGCAAAGAAACAGGGCGTTTCCCGCAGTGATGCCCGTAACGCCGCTCTTGCCGCCGAGGTTGCCGCGTTCAATACCGCCCTCAACGCCGCAAGAACTCCCGAAGAAAAGCAGGCCGTTATCGTAGCCGAAAAGAAGGCTATGACAAAACCTGTAAAGACGCGCACCGCTAAGACCGCAGAGCAGACACAATTCGAGACCGAAATGAACAAGCTCGATGCTGCTTTCGTTGCCGCTAAGACACCTGCACAAAAGAAAGCTGTTGTTGAAAAGCAAAAGCAAGCCATTGTAAAGGCAAAGAAGCAGGGTGTTTCCCGCAGTGATGCTCGCAACAATGCCCTTGCCGCAGAAATTGCCGCATTCAATGCTGCTCTCAACGCTGCAAGAACTCCCGAAGAAAAGCAGGCTGTTATCGTAGCCGAAAAGAAGGCTATGGCGAAACCCGCAAAGGTTCAAGCTCTTCAATCTACTGTCGGTAAGACCGCAGAGCAAGCAAAATTCGAGGCTGAGATGGATGCTCTCAATGCAGAACTCGCAAACGCTAAGACGCCTGCTCAACAACAAGTAATTATCGAAAAACAAAAGCAAGCCGTTGTCAAAGCAAAGAAACAAGGCGTTACCAAGTCTCACAACATGGCTTCTGCTATGGCTGAAGTTGCTGCATTCACTGCTGCTCTCAACGCGGCTATCAATGCTCCTCAGCAACAGGCTATCATCCAAACCGAAGCGAAGGCTATGGCTGCTCCCGTTGCAGTTCAAGCTACAGCCGGCAAGTCCGCCGAACAACTCGCTTTCGAGGCTGAAATGGATGCTCTCAATGCAGAACTCGCAAACGCTAAGACGCCTGCTCAACAACAGGTAGTTATCGAAAAGCAAAAGCAAGCTGTTGTTAAAGCGAAGAAACAAGGCGTTACCAAGTCCGGTAATATGGCTTCCGCTATGGCTGAAGTCACTGCCTTCACCGCCGCTCTCAACGATGCTTCCACTCTTCCCCAACAACACGCGATCATTCAGACCGAAGCAAAGGCTATGATCGAGCCCAAGGCTGCTCAGCCCGTTGGCAAGTCTGCTGAACAACTCGCATTTGAGGCTGAGATGGATGCTCTCAATGCAGAACTCGCAAACGCTAAGACACCTGCTCAACAACAGGTAGTTATCGAAAAGCAAAAGCAAGCTGTTGTTAAGGCTAAGAAGCAAGGTGTTACCAAGTCTCACAACATGGCTTCTGCTATGGCTGAAGTTGCTGCATTCACTGCTGCTCTCAACGCAGCTACCAATGCTCCTCAGCAACAGGCTATCATCCAAACCGAAGCGAAGGCTATGGCTGCTCCCGTTGCAGTTCAAGCTACAGCCGGCAAGTCCGCTGAACAACTCGCATTTGAGGCTGAAATGGATGCTCTCAATGCAGAACTCGCAAACGCTAAGACGCCTGCTCAACAACAGGTAGTTATCGAAAAGCAAAAGCAAGCTGTTGTCAAAGCAAAGAAACAAGGCGTTACCAAGTCCGGTAATATGGCTTCCGCTATGGCCGAAGTCACTGCCTTCACCGCCGCTCTCAGCGCTGCTTCTACTCTTCCCCAACAACACGCGATCATTCAGACCGAAGCAAAGGCTATGATCGAGCCCAAGACTGCTCAACTCGTTGGCAAGTCTGCTGAACAACTCGCATTTGAGGCTGAAATGGATGCTCTCAATGCAGAACTCGCAAACGCTAAGACACCCGCACAGAAGGCTGCTATCATCGAAGCCGAGGCCAAGACCATTGTTAAGGCTAAGAAGCAAGGCGTTACCAAGTCTGACAAGGTTATCGCACAAAGAATGGCAGAGGTTGCCGCATTCAATGCAGCATACAATGCCGCCAATACCGTACAACAACAAGAAACCGTTATCCAGGCTGAAAAAGCCGCTATGCTCGCTCCTGTCACGGTCGAATCCGTTGGCAAGTCCGCAGAGCAGGCCGCATTTGAGGCTCAAATGGATGCTCTCAATGCAGAACTTCTTTCTGCCAAGACTCCTGCCGAGCAACAAATTATTGCCGAAAAGCAGGCTGATACCATCATCCGTGCTAAGAAGCAAGGCGTTACCAAATCCGGCAATATGGCATCTGCTATGGCCGAGGTCGCTGCCTTTACCGCTGCCCTTGCCGCTGCTACTTCCGCACAGCAACAGCAAGCAATCATTCAAACCGAGGCAAAGGCTATGACCAAGCCTGCACCCGAACAGGCTATCCTGAAAACTGCAGAGCAGGCTGCATTTGAATCCGAAATGGATGCTCTCAATGCCGCTATGGTAAATGCTCCCTCTCCCGCACAGCAACAAGTAATTGTTGAAAAGCAAAAGCAAGCTATCGTTAAAGCCAAGAAGCAAGGCGTTACCAAGTCCGGTAATATGAACTCTGCTATGGCAGAGGTTGCCGCATTTACCGCTTCCCTTGCCGCCGCTAACACGGCACAACAGCAGCAGGCTGTTATTCAGACCGAAGCGAAGGCTATGCTTCAGCCCACCGTTGAACAGTCCGGTGCCATGTCTGCCGAACAAGCTGCATTTGAATCCGAGATGGATGCTCTCAATGCCGCTATGTTGAGCGCAAAGACACCTGCACAAAAGGCTGCCATCATCGAATCCGAGGCTAAGACCATTGTCAAAGCTAAGAAGCAAGGCCTTACCAAGTCCGACAAGGCTATCGCACAAAGAATGGCAGAGGTTGCCGCGTTCAATGCTGCCCTCGCCGGAGCAAATTCCCTGCAACAGCAAGAGGCTGTTATCCAGACCGAAAAGGTCGCAATGCTCGCTCCTACTGCAACCCAGTCCGTCGGCAAGACTGCAGAGCAGGTTCTGTTTGAGGCTCAAATGGATGCCCTCAATGCAGAGCTCCTTGCCGCAAAGACTCCCGCAGAACAACAGATCATTGTAGAAAAGCAAAAGAAGGCTGTTCTCGATGCTAAGCAAAAGGGCGTTACCAAGTCCGGTGCTCCCACGTCTGCTATGTCTGAGGTTTCTGCCTTCACCACCGCTCTTGCCGCAGCAAATACAGCACAGCAACAGCAAACGCTGATTCAAAATGAGGCTATGTTTATGTCTCAACCTATGGCTTCCCAAGCAGCAGGTAAGACTCCCGAACAGCTTCAATTTGAGGCTGAAATGGAAGCACTCAACAACTTGATGCTCCGTGCAACCACTCCTGCTGAACAGCAACTCGTTGCTGAAAAGCAAAAGCAGGCGATCATCAATGCAAAGAGAAGAGGCCTGACAAAGTCCGGTGACATCTCTACCATTCAGGACGAGATCGATGCATTCAATGCCGCACTGAACGCTTCCAAGACAGCTCCGCAACAACAGGCTGTTATTCAAACCGAGGCGAAGGCTATGCTCCTGCCGATGGCTGTTCAAAGCACCGCCCAAACTGCAGATCAATCTCAATTTAACAATGAGATGAGTGCACTCCTTGCCGCTATGGTAAGTGCAACCACTCCCGCTCAAAAGAAGGCTATCATCGATTCCGAGGCCAAGACCATCGTCAAGGCTAAGAAGAAGGGTCTTACCAAGTCCAAGGCCGCAAAGGCTCTGGAAGAAGAAGACCTTGCAGCATTCAACGCTGCTTATGCTGCAGCTACTACCCTCAAGGAGCAGGAGAACATCATTCAAGCCGAAAAGGCTGCTATGCTGACTCCTACGATCCTGCAACCCGTAGTATCCCCTGCTGAACAGATCCGCTTTGAGAGCGAAATGAGCTCTTTGGATTCTGCTCTGGCTGCTGCAAAATCTCCCGAACAGAAGCTTGCCGTTCTGGAAGCAGAAAAGCAAGCCATTGTGAAAGAGAAGAAAGCAAAGAAGGGTCGCGTAAAAACCGACGACAGTGTCGAAAAGCTTATGGCAGAGGTAGCCGCATTCAATGCAGCTCTCTTGGCGGCAACCACCGCGCAAGAACAACAGGCCCTGATCGAGGCTGAGGCAGCTGCTATGCTCAAGCCCGAGCATCAGGTTTCCGATATAAGCGACGAGCAAGCCGCATTCGAGGCAGAAATGTCTGCTCTTAACACCGCTCTTGCAAATGCAAAGACGCGCAGAGAGCAAAACGAGCTGCTTGCCGAACAGGAAAAGGCCGTTATCAAAGCAAAGAAACGCGGCTTGACCAAGTCCGCCGAGGATTATGCTCAGCTTCTTGCAGAGATCGAGCAATTCAACGCTGCCCTCTTCGCAGCTGAAACTGCAATGCAGCAGCAAGAGTTGATCGAAGCCGAAAGACGCAAGATGCTCAAGGCTCAAAAGCCTATCGTTATCAAGAATGCCGAGCAAGAGGTATTTGAAGCTGAAATGATGGGCTATGACGATGCTTATGCCGCAGCACAGAGCGACCTCGAAAAGTTCTCTATCCTCGAGGCGCAAAAGCAGGCGATCGTCAAAGCAAAGAGAAAGGGTATCATCAAGGCGCAAAAGGCTGCTCAAACCGGCAAGCTACTCAATGCTCAACAACAGAGACTCAACGCTCTGGAAACCGAGCTCGCAGCCCTGAAGATGGCTTTGGCGCAAGCACAAACCGTGGCTGAAATGAATGCTGTTATTGACGCCGAGAAGGATGCTCTGATCGAGGTCAAGAAGCACGTTGCTCAAACAGAATTTATTGCTCCCGTTGTTGGTGCTGACGGTGTTGTTGCCGCAGGTGAGATCAACCTCGCTAAGGTAACCATCGAGCCTATGAAGCCCGATAAGCGTGCCGAAAGAAAGGCTCGCAAGCTGGCCAAGAAGCAAGCTAAGTTGGCAGAGGATGAGGCTCCTATTCCTCACAACAAACGCGGTAAGATTTCCGAAAAGACGCTTGACAGCGGCACGGTGAAATAATCCGCTAAAATGACATAAAACGCACTCCGGAAAAATATACATTACCAAATGTATTTTTTCCGGAGGGTGTTATTTATGATGAAAATACGCAGAGCTTTGAGCTTTATTTTAGCAGTATCCCTTGCATTTTGTGCTCTTATTATTCCTGCTTATGCAGAAGAAGCAACTCCCGCTCCCCCTTCCCTCTCGGCCGAGAGTGCCCTTTTGATGGAGGCGGAAAGCGGAGCGATCGTTTGTGAAAAGAATGCACACACGCGTCTCTCTATGGCAAGCACGACAAAGATCATGACCGCTCTCGTGGCTCTTGAACTCGCGGCTCCCGGTACTGTCATTTTGATAGATAAACGCGCGGTAGGCACAGAGGGCTCTTCCGTTTATCTGTGCGAGGGTGAAAAGCTGACGCTGGAAGAGCTTTTGTATGCCTTGATGCTTGAGTCTGCCAACGATGCCGCGGTTGCTATTGCAATTGGTGTTGCGGGGAGTGAGGAATCATTCGTTGATGAAATGAATCGAAAAGCTATCTCTCTCGGACTTTCAAACACGCACTTTGCCAATCCCCACGGTTTGGATGCCGAGGCGCATTATACGACAGCCTATGAGTTAGCCTTGATCGCTCGCGAGGCTCTGCAAAATCCTTTACTCAAAACCATTGTCTCTACACGAAAGACCACCATTCCGCATCAAGATACCGACGGCGTACGTTTGCTTGTCAATCACAACAAAATGCTCCGTCAATATGATGGATGTATCGGTCTCAAAACCGGATATACGCAAAAAAGCGGTCGCTGCTTGGTCTCTGCTGCCGAGCGCGAGGGGGTGACAATGATCGCCGTGACCATTGATTCCCCCGATGATTGGAACGACCACACCAAGCTTTTGGATTACGGTTTTGCAAACTATCGCTCGGTGGAGCTCTGCCCTGCCGATTATCAATTTTGCTTGCCCATTGTGGGCAGCAAGGAAACTTACGTTATGCTGGGCGTTTCCCAACAAGTATCCGTCACGCTACCGCTTGGCGTTGGCGTGATCGAGCAAACCATCGAATGTCCGCGCCATCTTTACGCTCCCGTAAAGGCGGGAGATATTTGCGGACGAATGCTCTTTTTGTGTGACACAAACAATGACGGCATCAAGGAAACAGTAGGAGAAATTCCGCTCATAGCCCAATACGGCGTCGAAAAGTATTCGCCGCGCCTCTCTCTTTGGCAACGCTTTTTGCTTTGGTGGCGTGGGCTATTCTCTTGATGACCTTTTCTGAGAGAGCATATATAATTAAGGAAGAAAACAATTCAATTCAGATAAAAGCAAAGGAGGCGATCGGGTGCGGTTGCAAAAATTCTTTTCGGACTGTGGCGTGCTGTCGCGCAGAGCGGCCGAGGCTGAGATCGCCGCAGGCAAGGTCAGGGTAAACGGTGCTGTGGCACAGATCGGAGACTCTGTTGACCCTGCCGTTGACGTTGTCGAATACAAAGGACGTCGCATTCTCCCCCGCGAGGGCGAGAGACGCCACTACATCATGCTCAATAAGCCGCGCGGTTATGTGACCACGATGCAGGATGAAAAAGGTCGCCCCACAGTGGCTGATCTGACATCGAGCGTTGGTGCGCGTGTCTATCCCGTTGGGCGACTCGATATGGACTCGGAGGGGCTGTTGCTCTTGACCGATGACGGCGAATTTGCCAATCACCTGACGCATCCGCGCCACGAAATTCCAAAGATCTATCACGTAACGCTCTCCTCGGTGCTGACAAAGGAGCAGATCGCCTCTCTTCGCGCACCGATGGAGCTCGACGGATATCGTCTACAACCCGTCACCGTCAAAAAACTCGCTCCCGACACGATCCAGATGAATCTCTTCGAGGGACGAAACCGCCAAATCCGCCGTATGTGCGAGGCGGTGGGGCTCAAGGTGATCCGCCTGCGGCGCATCGCCATTGGAGATTTGGACCTTGGAGATCTTCCCCTTGGGAAGTATAGAGAGCTTACCCCTGACGAAGTACAGTATTTGACTACGGGCAAAAAGAAAGGATAAAAATTATGCTGGAAGTATTACCGATTCAAGATAAAAGAGAACAAGAAGCCATTGCCAATCTTTGCGGTGTTCCCTTTCGCACGGAACTCTTGGCTTACAAGGCTTTGGTAGACGGTGAGTTGCGCGGCATTTGTCAGTTCACGATGAACGCGGGGGGCGGATCTATCGTCGATTTTGCCCATATTCCCGAAAAGTATGAGTTCGAGCCGATGTTCGTAATGGGTCGCGCCGCTCTCAATTTTATCGATCTCTGCGGTGTGCACCGCGCCTATTTTGACGCAAAATGCGACAACGAGACCCTTATTAAGGCCATCGGTTTTTCGCGCAATGCCGACGGCAGATTTGAGATGGATTTGACAGATTTCTTCAAAGAACCCTGCAAACACTCTCATTAACCTATCATTCGACCACCGACTTGGTAAAATTTACCAAATATTCCCCAAAATTTTTGGGGAATATTTTTTGTTGTTTTATATTGTAAAATTATTACATTTATGGTAAAATATTACTGTCATAACAAAATGAAAGTTGGAGGAAATATTGAATTATGGAATACAAAACCAAACTTTTGATTGCCGACGAAAGCCCCGTGTGGCGTGCGCAGGTGCGCGAGGGCTTAATGCGTGCAGGATATCGCAACATAGAGGAAGCCGTGAACGGCGAGGAAGCCGTAATCAAAATGGCACAAACACACCCTGAGGTCGTGCTTCTTGACGTTTGGCTCTCCAAGCTGGATGGCATTGGTGTGTTGCGGAACGCTCGCACGATGGATTGGGGCAGCGACAAAGCACCCTCCTTTATTGTGGTATCCTCCGTTTCCAATCAAAACATCTTTATTCAGGCATCCGAGGCAGGCGCGGAGCTGTGTCTGCTCAAACCCGTGAACCTTGTCAGTCTTGCCGAGCATATTCAAAGCATCGCCGCGCGTCGCGTGCAGGATATTCCCGCCGTCGCTCTGCAAGAGACAGAAAAAGGCCCCGATATCGAGTCGCAGGTCACACAGATCATTCATCAAATTGGAGTGCCTGCGCACATCAAAGGCTACCAATATTTGCGTACGGCAATTCTTTTGACCATTAAGGATTCGGACATTATCAACTCTGTAACAAAGGTGCTCTACCCCAGCGTTGCCAAGAAGTACGCCACCACGACCAGCCGTGTCGAGCGTGCTATCCGTCATGCTATTGAGGTCGCGTGGGATAGAGGCGATGTGGATACGCTCAACTCCTATTTCGGATACACCATTCAAAACAATCGCGGCAAGCCCACAAACTCCGAGTTTATTGCAATGATTGCAGATAATTTGAGACTGAAATATAAGTTGAATTAAATAAATATCCATATAGAAGGAAAGGCAGAACCAACCCCTCAGTCTCGCATTCGCTCGACAGCTCCCCTTACACAGGGGAGCCTTTTTATTGGCTTTGCTATGCTCATATGAATTCTTCCATATTTCATTACAAAAAAGACAAAGAACTTGTTTTCTCTGTCGATTTGTGTTATAATAGGGTTGACATTGTAGGGCGGGGGCTTGTGCCCGCCGCGTTTGTAAGACAAATGCAAAATTGGCGATAAAAGTGCTATCTTAAGAAAGGAACATTTTATGACGAGAAAAAATGTTTTGGCATCTGTTTTATACAGTAAATCACTTAGCTTAAAAGATCAGAACTTCAACAAATTGATATGGAAAAACAATCGAAATGAATTCGTTTCTTCTCTTTCTGCAATGCAATTTCTCGTAGCTTGTATTGGCTTAAAAAACATATCACATTCACAAACAGAAGAGATTATTTCTGTGTTACACGGTACGTATGATTATAATACGGAGGATTTTGCAGGCTTGTTGAGAGAAGCTGTCGATGAGTCGGATTATTCTAATGAATATAACGATGTTATTTTCCAAATGCATTTGATTTTATCAGAGTGTATCAATAGCGTAATGAAAAAAGAAAAAGGATATATTCATACCGTTAGCCGTTATATAAAGGCGTTTCATAATTTGCCGAGAGCTTTCTTGTCAATCACAGATAGATCCAAGATTTCCCCCTCTGATGCGATAAAGTACTCGAAATCATATTTGAAACTTGACTGAAAACAACCCCCGACAGACCTTTGATCTGTTGGGGTTAATATTTATTTACTTTGGAGAAAGTTCACGATTTATGGTAAACTTTCTTATGAGAACTAACTCCTTTTCCATCCTTTTATCTTTGTTTTCGTTGACAGGTGGCGCAAATTGTGCTATAATAATGGCAAGATGTGACTATCTGCTTTATCTTTTAGGAGGAACATTATGGGTAATATTTTACTTTGCGGTCTTTCCGCGCTGAAATATGATATTCAATGTGGCGCATCCCCTGCCGAGGAGAATGCAGGCGACATTATGCGCCGTTGGATCGAGACGATCACAGGCGAGAAAATGGTCGGTGGTGAGGGTGTGATCGACCTTCACATTGAGGAAGATATCAACGACGTTGAGGGGTATTCTATCCGAAACGCCCCCGAAAAGCTGACAATTATCGGTCACGGTCCGCGCGGTATCCTTTATGGCGTTTATGGATTTTTGGAGAAATATCTTCTCGTTCGCCACTATGCTCCCGGCGTAACCACTTGGGGCGAGGGCGGCACGATCGGTGAGCTCGATGAATCCTTCTCCCCTATTTTTGAGTACCGTCAGGATAGCTTCTACCTTGGTGAGGATGATCTTGAATGGCGTATTGCAAACCGCGTCAATACGCACAAGAGCGAGGATCCCCGTCACGGCGGATATATGAAGTGGGCGGGTAAATTCGTGCACACAATGGAGAACATTACGGGTTGCCCGCAAAGTCAGCAGCCTTGTCTTTCCGACCCCGAGGTGATTCAAAAAGCAATTCAATATACGCGCGATTGGCTTAAGAAAGATCCTTCCATTCGTTTGGTTTCCATCTCACAGAATGACAACGAAAAATACTGCAAATGCGAGCGCTGCGCCGCGATTGACGCCGAGGAAGGCAGCCATATGGCTACCCTTTTGCGCCTTGTCAATGCAGTTGCCGAGGATATTAAGGACAACTACCCCGAGGTTGCTATTGAAACCTTGGCATACCGTTACACACGCAACGTTCCCAAATATACAAAGCCGCTCCCCAACGTTATTATCCGTCTTTGCTCCTTTGAATGCTGCTTTACGCATCCGCTCTCTTGGGATGCTTGCTCGCGCAATCGCGCATACGTAAAGGATCTTGAGGAATGGAACCGCGTTTGCGACCGCATCTATATTTGGGATTACGTCACCAATTTTGCAAACTATCTTGCCCCCTATCCAAACTTTAACGTCCTGCGCGACAATATGCGCTTTTATGCAAAGCACGGCGTTAAAGGAATGTATCCCGAAGGCAATTATCAATCCTTTTCGGGGGAATTTGGCGAGCTGCGCGCCTATATGCTTGCAAAGCTTGCGTGGGAGCCGATGATGGCAGAATCGACCTATCAGCTCCTCATTAACGGCTTCCTCGAAGCCTACTATGGCAAGGGATGGCGCAATATTCGTGCATTCCTTGATTGGTTCAACGGTGCGGCAAAGGCAAAGCACATCAACATTTACGAGCGCCCGTTCGCAACCGTTCCGCGCGAGACGTACGAGGTCGTTTACGACGCTATTGAGTCTTGGTGGGATGCCGCCGAGCGCGATGCGGGCGACAAGCTCGATAACGTCAAGCGTTCCCGTCTGCAATGGACCTACGTCTCCCTGATGGTGCGCCCCGACCCCGAAAAAGCGCGCGCGTTCTACAAGGATGTCAACAGCCGTAAGATTTATTGGAAGGAAGAACAGCACTCCTTGCCTGAGGAACAAGACTTCACAGCGAACCCTGCGGATTGGTGTTTTAAGAAATTAAACTAAAAAGGAAACAATATTATGAAATCTCTTGGCTTTTTCCGATTTGTTTCGCATCATCTTATGCTTTGCACCGTTTTATTCACGATACTGCCTTTTGGAATTTGTGCCGCGGCACTCACAACAATTCAAGCAGAACCGGTCGCCTATATTTTAGTGGCTATAATATTTCTTATCTTGTGCAACTTTTTTTGCAGAGTATGTGCCAATCAGTTAATTCTGCACGCCACAAAAGAACTATATGAGAAATGTGATCCCAAGCCTCTTTTGCGAGAAACTGCAGATGCTTTGAAATATAACAAAGAAGGTATCAACCGTCAAATTCTTATCATTGATTACGCGATGGCTCTTGGCGCTTTGGGGGAGCACGAATTCGCATACAGCCAATTATCCGAGATCAATATTGATAAACACGCGGGAATGCTCCCAACAGTAAAAGTCATATATTATAACAATTTGGGGTACTATGCCCACCTGCTTGGAAAAAATGAGACCGCAGATCTCCTACACAAAAAGGCATTGGCAATGTATGATGCGCTAAAAGAAGGCAAACAAAAGGATAGTTTGAAAATCACAATGCTTTCCGCACAAGCTTCTGCCGCTCTGCGCGCCGGTGATCCCATAGGCGCTATGATTTATGCAAGCCGCATGATACCGAACTCCCCCTATGCAGAAATAGACCTCTCTTGGTTACTCTCGGAAATCTATTTGGCGCAAAATGACACATTCTCCGCAAAGGAGTATCTTGAAAAGGTGGCAAGCTCGAATCCCTCTTTGTATATCGTAAAAGAAGCAAAGAGATTGCTGTCTGAAATAGAATAAGCTATGGGAGCGACAATGTCGCTCCCTTTTTGGCATTCTGTCGCGTTTTGTCGAGCGAAAAATTCCCGAAAAGACGACATTTTTTCAAAATCCTCTATACAAAAATCATTTATTATGATATAATTATAGGTAAGAAAATATCTTGATCCAAGAAAGGACAGGCTCTTTACATATGGAAAAGAAAAAAAGTGGCGCGCCTCGTCGCGACTTTGACAAAACACGCAAAAATAACGAGAAGCAAAATCGTGCTCCCCGTTATGATTATAAAAAAGAAAACAAAGCTCCCAAGGATGAGGACGCAGGTATTCACGGCGACTACGACAACGGCGCTGTGATCGGTCGCAATGCCGTTGGCGAGCTCCTCAAATCGGGACGCGATATTGATAAATTGCTCGTGCAAAAGGGAGAGCGGACAGGCTCTATCGTCGTTCTTGTAGCTCAAGCCATCGAGCGCGGCATTCCCGTAATTGAAACTGAAAAGCCAAAGCTCGATGCCATTTCGGGCTATGCCCCTCACCAAGGTGTCATTGCCTTTGCGGCAGAAAAAGAATACTGCACTGTTGAAGATATTCTTGATATTGCAAAAGAGCGTGGCGAGGATCCTCTCATCGTCATTTGTGATGGTATTACCGATCCTTACAATCTTGGCGCGATCATTCGTTGTGCCGAATGCTGTGGCGCACACGGGTTGATCATTTCCAAGCGTCGCGCTGTGGGACTCACTCCCCTTGTAACCAAGGCATCGGCAGGCGCTATCGAACATCTTGCCGTGGCAAAGGTCTCGAACATCGCCTCGACCGTTGAAGCGCTCAAGGAAAAAGGCGTTTGGACGTTTGCTGCCGAAGCCGGCGGTGAAAGCGTGTATTCCACCAACCTCAAGGGCGCTTGCGCCATTGTACTTGGCAGTGAGGGCAACGGCGTCTCGCAAATCGTGCAAAAGACCTGTGACGCCATCGTTTCCATTCCTATGTACGGGCAGGTCAATTCCTTTAACGTCTCTACCGCGGCCGCCATTCTTTTGGCTGAGGCTGCCCGTCAGCATCACTGCTGATATCCCGTTTTCCTAACTTTATCGGAAAGGAGCCATTATGAAACAAACACAAAATTCGGAACCGACCAAAGTAAAAAAAGTAAGACAGTCGACCGAACAAATAAAGACGACTCCCCCGACGTCGCAAACAAGATCGAATATACAAAAAGTAAAAGCGGCAAACACGTCGCTTCCCTCCTCGCAAAAGCCCACGGAAGTACCCAAAAAGGCATCCTCTGCTACATCCGCAAGCGCTAAAAAAGCGACTCCGCACAAACGTGTGCGCCCCTTGCAGACCATCGGACAGGCGCAACGCTCTCATGATGAGACCTTGGACGAAGCACTGGACGCGGCATTTGATGAATTTATAGATACCGATTTCTCGGTATCTGAGGAAATTCCGGTTGACGCTCCGGAGGAAATTCAGCGCCAGACCAAACCGACCAATCTCTTGCAACGTATGAAGATGCGTCGCGAAGCGTTGGCAGAAAAGAAAATGAGCGCAATGGAGGTCATTCGTCGCCGCAGCGGTTTTTCGGATGACGACATTGAAATGATCTTTGAGCTTGGCTATGAGAATGAACTTGGCCGGCTTGTGGGATATGATAGCTTGAAAAAGCTGAAATACGATCACTTGCACCGTATGTCACGCGAGAGCAACAAGCGTTACCGCACGGCATTTGGTTATTGCGGTCAAGATTCTATTACGCCCACAAACAAGGCGCGCTCGATCGCCAAGTATATGCACGATCGCCGTCATTTGATCGTACGTACGCTCCTGACTGTTCTTGCCCTGTTTTTAGTAGCGCTTTTGGATTATCCCGCTCTCATCGGCGGTGCGTACGAGGCATTCGATGCTTCAATGCCGCTCCTCTTCCCCATCCTTTCTCTTATTGTTATGGTGGCGGCAACGGTGCTCTCCTATAAGCAATTCAACGCGGGTATCCGCAGTTATTTCAAAGTCAAGCCCACCCCTTATTCAACGATATCTGTCATCGTTCCCTTGGTGCTTTTATATGACATCGTCGCGATGATTACACAAGTTCCCCTGATGCACCTCAACTGCGTGGCTGTGGGCACTCTCCTGCTCATCTGTATATGTGATATTTTCCGTCTGACGAGCGAGATGCGCGTCTTCCGCCTTTTGGCAACAGACGCTCCCAAAACCGTGCTTGACCCTACCGAGCCTCGCAAAAAGAAGCTCAGACAGGGCAAAAAGCTGATCAAGATCATCAACGACGACCTTGACGAAAGCTTTTATCACGTACACGATGCTCAACTCACGATGGGATTCTTCCGTCGTTTTAACGAAATGGAAGCCGCACACGCTCCTTTCCGTATTCTGCTCACGCTCCCGCTGATTCTCGGCTTTTTAGCAGGCTTTGTGGTGGCGCTGACAAACGGTCTTGGCGATGCACTGAACACCTTTGTAACCATCTCTGTTTTGGGAATGCCCGGTGCTGCTTGCTTTGGCTTCTTCTTCCCGCTCTCCCATGCAAACAATCTCCTCACACGCGAGAACTGTGCCTTGATCGGTGAGGAAGCTGTAGAAGAATACAACGAATCCAAAACAGTTATCTTTAATGACTATCGCCTCTGCCGCGCTATGAGCTGTTCGGAATTGGCTGTGCGCGATAAGAGCGACGATCTGCGCCGCGACCTCAAGCTGGCAGGCATTCTTTTCCGCAAAATTGGCGGCAGTCTTGAGGAGATCGGTAAGGCAACCGCAACCAAATCCGCCGACCCCAACGTTGCATTCGTTCGCATTGCCGACACGGGTGTGGAAGCCGTTATTGACAATCAATATCACGTGATCGCAGGAGACGCGACCTTCCTCAAAAAGAGCGGAATCCGTATTCCTCGTGAAACAGCCGACCGCGCCCTGCGCCGCGCCGCAAACGTAGGACTTTTATACTTTGCCGTTGACGGCATTCTGAAGCTGACTTATGATATTGAATACGCACTTGATCCCCGTTTTGAGATCATTGCCGAGCGTTTGGCTGACCCCACTACCTCGGTTGCGATTCAATCCTACAACCCCAACCTGAGCGAGGAATTTTTGGGGCAGATCCGCCATGCGGATGCCATTCCCGTACGCGTTATCAAACCCGGCAAGTACGAATCGAACACTCTGCTTGAAATTTCGGATACGGGTGTTGTGGCTCTTGGCGGTGAAGAACACATCGTCAATCCTCTCTATGCTGCAAAGAAGGTCAACGAAGCAAAACGCTTGAGCTTTGGGTTGCAGCTGGCGGCCTCTGCAATATCTTTTGCAGGAACACTTGTTTTGATGCTTCTCTCCCACTCCTCTTATCTGACCCCCCTGATGTTCGGTTTGCATTATCTGGGATGGACGGTAGCATCTGCCATCGCTTCTTTCGTTCTCGTTAACAGACGCACACTCTATTTGGGCCGCGAAAAATAAACACAGAAAAGAAAAGGAACACTATGAACCATTCTACCAAACCGAGCAGTACCATTCTCAAATCCGTCTCCAAGCCCGGCAGATACGCGGGCGGCGAATACGGTGAGATCATCAAAAATAAAAAAGATATCAAAGCGCGCTTCGCATTCTGCTTCCCCGACACCTACGAGATCGGTATGTCCAATTTGGGTATGCGCCTGCTTTACGGCGCACTCAATCAGGATGCTGATGTGTGGTGTGAGCGTGTGTTCACGCCTTGGACGGATATGCAGGAAAAGATGCGCGAGCATGATCTTCCCTTGACAGCACTCGAGAGTGGCGATCCCCTTTCGGAGTTTGACTTTATCGGCTTTACGCTTCAGTACGAAATGAGCTATACAAACGTGCTCAATATGCTGATGCTGGCAAAGCTTCCTCTTCGCACAAAGGATCGCGGCGAGGAAGATCCCCTCATCATTGGCGGCGGTCCTTGCGCTTACAACGCCGAACCGATTGCAGACTTTTTTGATCTGTTCAACATTGGCGAGGGCGAGGATATGCTCCCCGCAATCGTTCGCCTTTACATCAAAATGAAGGACGAAGGTCGTTACACGCGCGCTGACTTCTTGCACGAAGCCGCAAAGACTATCCCCGGGGTGTACGTTCCCTCTCTCTATGAGGTCAGCTACAACGAGGATGGAACGATCAAGGCGTACACGCCTATTTATGATGATATTCCGAGACAGGTCACAAAGCAAATTATCAAAGACCTTGATAAGGTCTACTTCCCCGATAAGGTGGTTATGCCTTACATTGAAACTGTGCACGACCGCATTATGCTTGAGGTCTATCGCGGTTGTATTCGCGGTTGCCGCTTCTGCCAAGCCGGTATGATCTACCGCCCCGTGCGCGAAAAGAGTGCTGACGTGCTCAACCGCCAGGCAAAAGCCCTTTACAACTCGACGGGATATGAGGAAATTTCGCTTTCTTCTCTTTCTATCAGCGACTATACCTCTCTCGAACCTCTTTGCGACAAGCTTCTGAATTGGACCGACGACAATATGGTCAGCCTTTCCCTTCCGTCGCTCCGCGTGGATAGCTTCAACAAGGATCTGATGCGTCGCATTGAGTCGGTGCGCTCCTCTTCCCTTACCTTTGCCCCCGAGGCGGGCACGCAAAGACTGCGCGACGTCATCAACAAGAATGTTCGCGAAGAGGACGTGATGCGTGCCGTAAACGTAGCATTCGATGCGCGTAAAAATTCAGTCAAGCTCTACTTTATGAACGGTCTCCCCACGGAGACACTTGAGGATATTGAGGGCATTGCGACCCTTGCCGAGCACGTGGTGGATGCTTACTATCAAAATCCGAACCGAAACCGTGCTCGCCCCGTTCAGGTAACCGTGAGCGTTTCTTGCTTTATTCCCAAGCCCTTTACCCCCTTCCAATGGGAAGCGCAGGACACGATGGAAATGCTTGCCGAAAAGCAGGAATATCTCAAAACCAAGATCAAAAACAAACACGTCAGATACGTGCATCACGATGCAAAGGTCTCGCGCATTGAGGCAGTTCTTGCTCGCGGCGACCGCCGCCTTTCGGATGCTCTTGAGCTTGCTTGCCGTGAGGGCTTCGTGTTTGACGCTTGGGACGAATACTTTGACTACGACAAATGGCTCTCTGTATTTGAACGTACGGGTATTGACCCTGCATTCTACGCCAATCGTAAATTTGGCACAGATGAGATCCTCCCGTGGGATATCATCGATTGCGGCGTGAGTAAGGAGTTCTTCCTGCGCGAGCGCGAAAAGGCTTACGGTGAGACAACCACCCCCAACTGCCGCGAGCATTGCTCGGCGTGCGGTGCCAACAAGCTGGGCGGCGTTCGCGCCGTTTGCCCCGGTTGCAAGGAAATGCAAGCCACCGAGAGCGACGCACCTCTCCCGCAAAAGCAGGACAAGAGCGTTTGGGAGCCCGTTGAGGGTTCGCGAGTCGTTCGCATCAAGTTCCGCAAAGTAGGAGATCTGCAATACATATCGCACCTTGATCTGCAACGTACCATCGCGCGTGTGTTGGTGCGTGCAAACATCCCCATGTGGTACACGCAAGGCTTCAATCCGCACGCAAAAGTCGTTTTTGGACTTCCCCTCTCGGTTGGTACCGAGAGCGAGTGCGAGTTCATTGATCTTCGCGTGGATCGCAATATTCCTTGCGAGGAAGTCAAAAATCTGCTCAACCGTGAGTTGACCGATGAGATGCAGGTTCTCGATGCTTACGAGCCGACAAGCAAATTCGCCGACATTGCGTGGGCAAGATATGAGATCGCTCTCAATTTTGCAGGTG
Organism: Eubacteriales bacterium; assembly: GCA_045594745.1. Classification (GTDB taxonomy): domain Bacteria; phylum Bacillota; class Clostridia; order Oscillospirales; family CAG-272; genus UMGS1865. Next base: position 22,105 of record JAZNZC010000126.1, on the reverse strand, counting down.
CGAATACAGAGACAGCAGAAAAACTGAAAAATCTCTTTACAACTTCTCCCCTTTTGGTGATGAAAAAGTCGAAGTCGGGTGAGAAAGAGGTTGACCTGACGCAAATGATCCGTCAGCTTGATGCCTCGTGTATTGAGGACGGCAAAATTGCTATTACGGCAGTTCTGCGTGCGGGCAACACAGAAAACCTTAATCCCGAAATGCTGATCAGCACCGCAAAAGAGCGTTTGGGTATTCTTTCGGGTGATCCCACAAAAGAGTCTTACTCCATTCTCCGCACCAACGTTTATACCGATGACGGTGTGAGTGAATTTAGATAAAACAAAGACTGCAAATGCTTGGCATTTGCGGCCTTTGTTTTATCCGAGAATATTAGATAGATTATTTTGAATCGCCGCGGCAACATCCGGTTTATTCATTGAATAGACGTGCACGTTTGTGATACCGTTGGCAAATAGATCGATGATCTGGTCGGTTGCGTAGGCGATGCCAGCTTGCTTCATAGCGGCGGGAGTTGTGCCGAATTTATCGACAAGCGTTTTGAAGCGTTGCGGCATAAAAGAACCGGACAGTTTGATCGCTCGCTCGACCTGATTGCCGTTGGTAATCGGCATAATACCCGGAATGATGGGTACGGTGATGCCTGCCTCGCGAATTTTGTAAAGGAAATTATAGAGCAGATTATTATCAAAAAACATTTGCGTGGTAAGGAAATCACAGCCTGCATCGACCTTTTCTTTCAGATATTGAATATCCTCTTTTTGGTTGGTGCTCTCGGGGTGGATCTCGGGATAGCACGCACCGCCAATGCAAAAGTCTGCACCGCTCTCTCGTAGCTCACGCACAAGGTCCACCGCGTGGCGGTATGCCCAATCCGAGCGGTCACTTGCTTCGAGCTCGGGTGTCAGGTCGCCGCGCAAAGCCATTACATTCTCAATTCCTGCGGCTTTGAGTTCGTCGATTTTTCTTTTTACAGTCTCCTTTGTTGAAGAAACGCAGGTCAAATGCGCCAATGTGGGCACGCCGTAGTGCTCTTTGATGTTCCGTGCGATCTCAAGCGTATAGCGGCTCGTTCCGCCGCCTGCGCCATAGGTAACGCTCATAAAAGAGGGACGCAGCTTGGCAATCTCCTCGGTGGCGTGCTTGACGCTCTCAAAGGATGTATCGGTTTTGGGCGGAAAGACCTCGAACGAGAGCGAGAGCTTCTCCCCCTCAAAAAGCTTTGTCAGTTTCATATAATACCCTCGCCTTTCTTTATTCTGCCATCATTATAGCATCTTTTAAGAAAAAAATCAATAGGTTAAAGCAAAAAGGGGCTGTCACATTTGGCAAGACCGAAAAAGTCAAAAAAAAAGGGACAAAAAGCTCATTTCCAATGAAAATCAGCAAACGAGACAGTAATATGTTGAATTTCTCCGAAATTCTCCCTATAAAATTGACCTTTTCTACCGCCGTCGTCAAGGCTCGACGTACCTTTGTACGCCTTTCGCCTCGAAGAACGACGCTTCTTGCCTAAATCTGACTATCCCCTAAAAGCGGCTGTCTCAAATTCGCATTTGAGACAGCCGCTTTATATGGTATGATTGGGGATTGTATATTCCCAATCATACGTTAATTTTTATTTCATCAACTCGTCGGTAAGGCGGATGATCTCCGGCGCGAGCTTCTTGCGCTTCGCTTTTACGATGACGTTATAGATGGGATAGGCAAGGCTTGCAAGAACACCGCCTACAATGCCGATGACAATGCCGATAACCATTGCCATATCGCGAAAGGGGCCAAGAATATTGGCAAGATCGGTCATAATAAGGCTCATTCCAAAGCCGAGAATGAGCGCGCCTATGATGCCAAACACAAGTGCGACCGCCTGTGCGGTATTTGTCACACTTGCATCGAGTCGACGCAGACGAGCCATCTTGTCTTCGACCTCGGTAGGTTTTGTGTATTTGTCGCGGATCTGTTTGATTTCTGCCTGCTCTCCTGCGGAGTAGGTATAAGAAAAGCCGCTTTGTTCTTTACTGTTGTTTTGCATTTTGTACCTCTGTGTTGATTTTTTTGAGTTTCTTTGTGCTCTGCACGATCATATAAACTGCCATTACAACCACCGTTACCGAAACAGCAGCGCCAACACTTCCAAGCATTATTTTCCGGGTGGTGGCATCCATAGTTCCGTCGTTGAAGGTGGTGAGCATCGTGGACGTTAGCGTTAGCATCGACACGCAAGCCGCGGCAAAGCTAATGGCCTTGGACGCCGAAAAGACGGGGCTGTTATATTTTTTATATTTCACCACGTTTACGATTGCGGTCGTAAAAGTGGTAAAGGTATATGCCGCCATTGTGATTGCGGTGATCATATGGTGCTCGAAGGTTCTGCCCCAATAGACCATAAAGAACACGATCAGCGAGAGCGCAAGGTTCATTACAAGAAACACCCAGCCGCAAGCACGATATTTCACAAGTTCGGTTTTCATCCTTTCGCCGGGGGCGTATTTTCTTGTGTGACGCACCAAGAAAAAGCGCATTATGCCAAGGCAGATATAGTACGCGCCGAGCGAATAGAACCAAAAGGTGTGGTGATAAAAGCCGAGCCATAGCTGAAAGATTCCGTACAAGGCGTTCCACACGAACGAGCCGTAAAGCGACACGTTCACGCGCAAACGCGTATCCGTCAACCACTTTTGAGCATATTTATTCTCATACTTGAATCTTTTGAAAAAACGAATGATGTTGGGAATCTTCATACACCAAATCGTTAAGGTGTAGGCGGAAAGAACGTAGGAAATATACGCTATGGGTGACTTTGTTCCCACAAACACCATAGAGCCTACAAGCAGGACCGTGGCGAGGGGAACGAGAGAAATCATAATGACGATATGAGGAAACAGTAAAGCTTTACCGATCTTCTTCCAATCCATTTTCAGCCCTCCTGATTTTGACCGTAAAGGTTGTGCCAATGCCGACAGCACTCTCCACACCAATCTCCCCTTGCATAATGTCGACCACGCGCTTGACAAGTGCAAGGCCAAGACCGTTTCCCTGTGTTGCGTGAGAGGTGTCACCTTGATAGAACTTTTCAAAGATGTGCGCACCCACTTCAGCACTCATTCCGCATCCCGTGTCGGTCACCTTTACGGTAGCGTACTTTTTGTCTGCCGTAAGCACAAGGCTGACGTTGCCGTTGTCCTCGGTAAACTTAAAAGCGTTAGAGAAGAGGTTGTTCCAAACAAGAGACAGAAGCTCCGCATCGGCGGAAACGAGCACGTTCTCTGCAATGTCGGTTTCGATCTCGATGTTTTTTCTCTCCCACGTGCTTTCATACTGCAAAAGGCTCTCGCAAAGCTGCTCGCCGAGGTCGAACGTGGTGAGATTCGGATAGATCTGCTGATTCTCTAACCGATTGAGCTTGAGAATATTCGTCATCATATCGGCAAGGCGGCGCGAGGAATCGGTTATCGCCTTTGCGTACTCCATGCGTTTCTCCTCCGAAAGGGTAGGGGATTGCAAAAGGGTTCCATAATTTTGCATCACAGCAAGAGGCGTGTTCATCTCGTGTGACACGTTAGCAACAAAGTCAGTGCGGAGTGTCTCTACGCCCGAGAGTTCCTCTGCCATAGAATTGATGGTCTCTCCAATTTGGTTAAAGCCTTCCATACCTGCCCCGTGCATTTGCTTTACACGAACCGAAAAATCACCGTTCATAATTTTTTCTGTTGCATCGGTGATAATTCTCACAGGCTCATCGACCATGATCTTGCGACGAATATAATCCACTATTTTGAAAAGCGCTGTAATAATTAAAACGTTCAAAAATGTGATTTTTGCAGCTTCGGCAATATTTTCGGGGGTGTAAAGCAGCCCCATTTCTGCGGACAATACCTGCAAGAACAGCATCATACAACAGGAAACCACAAAGCCAACCATCAAAAAGAACAAGAGGAAGCTACTGAATTCCTGAAGTACTCTGCGAAATGTTATCTTTTTCATTTGATCACCGCCTTGTAGCCCAGCCCATGAACGGTTTGGATTTCAAAGGAATCGCACTCCGCAAGCTTTGCGCGGAGCTTTGTCATATAGACGTCAACCGTTCGCGTACTTGTCTGTGTATCCACGTCCCAAAATTCGTCCATCAGCTGTGTGCGTGTAAAGGTCTTTTTGGGGTAGGATAAGAGCTTATAAAGAAGGTCGAACTCGCGTGCCGTTAGGGGAATTTCTTCATCATTAAGCGTTGCGCTTCGCTCATCCGCGTCCATTATGAAATTACCAACCTCAAGGCGACGGCTCGATGCGATCTTCGAACGGCGCAAAAGAGCGCCGATGCGTAAGAAAAGCTCGTCGAGGTCGATGGGCTTGGTCATGTAATCGTCAATGCCGATGCGATATCCTCTTTGCTTGGATGCGAAATCATCGCGCGCAGTCATAAACAGGATCGGAATATCGTTGTTGAGTGAGCGCACTGTTTTGGCGAATTCAAAGCCATCAATGTTCGGCATCATAATGTCCGACACGATGCAGTCGAAGGTGTTTTTGTACATCTCATCGTAAGCGCTCTCTGCATCCAGACAGCCGATGGCTTCGTATCCCGAGTTGTTCAGAAACGAGCAGACGGAGCGGTTCAGATCTTTGTCGTCCTCTACAATTAGGATTTTGAACATATTTACCTCCAAAAAGCGAATTTTGGGATTGTATGAACTCATTATAGCACGCAAATGTTAAAGTTTTGTTTACGTTTGAGACAATTCGATAAATTTTTTGAGGACAACGCAGAAAAAATGCGTTGTCCTCGTGTTTATACAAGACTTGTTTTTGTAAGAATTACTTTGCTAATGGAACCCAAGCCAAAGGCAAACATTGCTCCGCCCGCGGCACACAGTGCCATATTGATAGCAGTGGAAGCAAGAGGTGTGATCATTGAGACCATCATAAAGAGGAGCATTCCGCCGCCGAGGCTTCCGCAAATAGAGAGCCAAGCCTTTTGCTTTGCCGCTACGCTGATGAGAACAAAGATCGAAACGAACACGAGCATCAAGAATATTTTGGCGAGCATACACATTATGAGATTGCTTGCATTCAGTCCGTGAAGATCGAAGGAAAGTCCTGCAACCGCACCACCGAGGACCGAGCCTATAAAATACGCAATCAGTAGCAGTGCACCGCAAACAAAGCCGCAAAGTGTTTTGGAAATGACATAATCTCCTTTTTTTGCACGAACGGTAAAGAGATTTTTCGCGTATCCACTGCGAAAATCGTCGGATACAAAGAGGCAGACAAATACAGCAACTGCCATAAACATCATATTGATGTTACACATCATAAAAATTTCATTACCGCCAAGAGCCTCACCGGGAAGCGTGCCGATATTCTGCCAAGTGTTCTCAGGTCCCTGCATAACCGTTTCCACGCCGGTTTGCGGATTGACCGACACACTGCCATCCATCATTGCCATCATCACTGTCATTAAGACAGGTATAACGAGAGCGCAGGCAATCAGAATGTAGAAAAGACGGGATTTGAACATTCTGCGTGTATCCACCTTGATCATGCTTTTCAGTCGCTTGGAAAAAGCGATTTTCTCAAAAACGATCTTATTTTCCATTCTCATTTGCCTCCTTTCATCAGATCGATATAGTATTCCTCAAGTCCGATCTTGTCGGTTTTGATCTCGGTTACGCAAATTCCGTTTTCGTAAAGATAGCATACGATTTCTTCAGGCGTGGTCAGATCATACACACGAATATAGCCTGCCTCATCCTCTTCCACGCGGGAATATTTACAGCCAAGGAGCATTTTTGTTTTGTTCATTTCGCCGCTTTGGAGTGCAACGTAGGTGCGACAGCTTGCATCAAGCTCGTTTGCCGTCATCTCACAGAGCATTTTTCCATGGCGGATGATGCCATAGTGCGTCGCTACCTTTTGCAGCTCTCCGAGAAGGTGAGAGGAAACGATGATACTGCGCGTTCCGTCCTTGATGATGTCAAGGAACACCTCACGCATAATGCGCATACCGTCGGCGTCAAGACCGTTTAGGGGCTCGTCGAGGACGAGCAGCGTGGGGTTGCCGAGCAGAGCCATGGCAATACCGACTCACTGCTTCATACCGAGGGAGCAGTTCTTGTATTTGTTGCCCGCCGCGCCCTCCATTCTCACCATTTTAAGCACCTTAATTACTTCTTGTTCTGCATTGGGAATAGAAAGGTTCGCTGCCTGAAGCATCATATTATCCCAAACGGTAAGCCCGGGGAAGCATCCGGGGGCTTCGATCAGGACGCCTATTTTCGCTCTTACGGCTTCGTCCGTGTAATCCTTGTCGTAGAGCTTGATAGAGCCTCCGCTCGTGGGGATCAGACCGCAGATCATTTTTTCGGTGGTGGATTTTCCAGAGCCGTTCTCACCGATAAAGCCATAGATCGCGCCCATAGGTACGGTCATATCAAGACCGCAAACTGCCTGCTTGGGGCCGAAATTTTTGGATAGATTCTTTATTTCAACTGCATTCATTTTTTTCACTCCCCCTTTAATAGACATCACATTTTGAAAGTACTTTTGTGCCCAAAAGGTTATAAAAGAGCGCCCACGCCATCGACACGACGACACAGATCCCCAATGCACCAATACCACTTGAAAGATTTGCATTTACGGATGCTCCATAAAGGAAAATATTGAGAAATTCCGTAGGGATAGCAAGATTTTCTACGATTGCCGCAACACCGATAATGAGAATACCCGTGCCAAAGAAGAAGGAAGAAGCAATGGAAATGCCGAAATATTTTCTAAAAATAATATTGAGGAAGGTATAAAGGCTTGCCCAACCAAGACTCATAATAATCTTACCCAAAATTGCAATGATGAGTGAGCCAAGATTCACGGCGGTTTCGTAGCCAACAAGCAGACCTCCAACAGTCCCACCGATAAAATAGGCGACACACATACATGCCATTGCAAAGGCACATGAAAGAGATTTGGAAATCATATAGTCCTGCTTTTTTGCGTGGGTGGTAAAGAGTTGTTTTACGTATCCGCTCTTATAATCGTGACCGATAAAGATGGACACCATAATACCGCCAAAAATGAATACCATATTCATATTGGCGTAGTCAGCAATGGTTTCTATCACGTAAAGAGATTTGGATGCGGCAATGATCTGCCACACGTTGGAATAGAGAGGTTCCATTGTGTTGCCGTTTTGATCGGGCATCATCGTCATAGCAGATACCATTGCAGGGATGATCGCCGCAATGGCGAGGAAAATGTAAAAGAGAGGCGTGTGGAAAAGGCGGTAAAAGTCCACACCCAGCATTCCCCCCACACGACGCGCAAAGGTTGGTGATTCAAATTTTATTTCTTTTGTCATTGCTTTTCCCCCCTTGCTTTGACATCAATTCAATGTAGTATTCCTCAAGACCGATCTTGTTTTTTTTGATCTCACTGACAACGTGTCCGTTTTCCATCAAATAAGAAACGATCTCTTCGACATTGTCAACATCATAAATGCGAATGTAGCCATCTTCTTGTGTTACTTCAGCGTATTTTTTAGTCAAAAGGAACCACGCTTTTTGCATTTCGGCAGTTTTGAGCGATGTGAACACCTGTGCTCTGGCATCCATTTCTTCGGCAGAAAGCTCCATGATCATTTTTCCTTGGCGGATGATACCGTAGTGGGTTGCGATCTTTTCAAGCTCTCCGAGAATGTGTGAGGAAATGAGAACGGTGCAACCGTATTTCTTTGTAATATCTACGAGAATTTCTCTCATCATACGCATACCGTCGGTGTCAAGACCGTTGATGGGCTCGTCGAGAATGAGGAGAGCAGGGTCACCGAGCAGCGCCATTGCAATGCCGATGCGTTGCTTCATACCAAGCGAACAACTCTTAAATTTGAGGCTTGCGTTATCCTCCATACGCACGATATCAAGTACACGGTGAATTTCTTCGTCCGGGTGCTCGATGCCAAGATTGATGCACTGCATCATCAGGTTTTGATAAACAGAGGAACCGGGGAAGCATCCTGCATTTTCGATAAGCGCACCGACTCTTACTCTGACACCGGCATCGGTATAATCTCTATCAAAGAGCTTGATTTCTCCCTCATCGGGAACGAGATGACCGCAGATGAGCTTCATCGTGGTCGATTTGCCGCTTCCGTTTTCACCAATAAAGCCGTAGATCGCTCCCTGCGGAACGGTCATATTAAGATGATCCACCGCATACATGGTGCGAAAGCTTTTGGATAGATTTCTAATTTCAATAGCGTTCATTGCTTTCTCCTTTTTTACATCTAACGAACACAAGCGAGCCGCCCTTGCGCCTCGCTTATGTGTCTTTTTCTTTACTTTTTCTTTGCCGCGTCGTAGCGAGCATTTGCTGCTGCGGTGCGTTCCTGTGCTGCCGCGATTTGAGCCTCACGCTCTGCTTGCATTTGAGCGGCTCTTTCGGAAGGGCTCATGTGAGCGTCATCCCAGTGCTTTTTGGCATCGGCCTTTGCCTTTGCATAGGTGTTGTGGAATCTGTTTTCTTCAAAGTTTGCCTTTGATTCTGCCTTGGCTGCCGCAAAGTTTGCCTTATCGACCTCGTGTTGCGCCTTTGCGCTTTCCTTCATATCAGAAAATGCTTTCTTAAAAAATCCCATTTTTCTTTTCTCCTTTTGTTATTGATTGATGATTCTGCTGCTCAGCGCGAGGATCTCTGCGCTGTATGCTTCCTTGCGGCTTTTGAGAATTCTGCGATAGATAGGATAATTGATGATTGCCATAAACAATCCAACAACACCGATCGCGATGCCGGGGAGCATTGTGTTGGCGATGCCAAGGATAGCGCCGATATCTGTCATAATAAGACTCATACCCGCGCCCATAATGATAGCGGAGAGGCTGCCAAAGAAATATGCAAATGCGTTTGCGGGACGCTTTACCTTGGCATCCAGAGCGCGGAGCATATCGAGCTCGGTGGTTTGTTTTGCAACGTATTGTGTGCGGATTCTTTCTGCTGTGTATTGATCGTTTCTGTTCATTTTAGTTACCTGCCTTATTTGTATTTTATGATACCATTATATTCTGTGTTTGTTTTTGATTTTTTTGTGAAATGTTTGCGTTTTGTTAATCTTGAAATTTTTTAAGATTTGATAATTTCTTCGGACAAACGCAAGATTTCGGGGGTGAACTTTGCTTTTGCTTTTTTTGAAATTCGTTTATAGAGTGGATAAGCGGGGAGCATTAAAAGCGTTCCAATTATCATAAAGAGTGCTGCGATACCAATCGTGCCTGCGAATACATCAAGGAAGAAACACATTCCAATGCCGAACACGAGCGAACCGATGACGCCAAGACAAAGACTCTCGATCACGCCTGCATTTTGCACGCGTAAGTCAAGCTTTTTGAGTCGCTCGAGTTTGCTTTCATCTCGGGGGATATATTTTTTTCTGATGTTTTCGACTTCCTTATTTCTTGTAGCCGAATAATTGTAGCTAAAAGTATTGTTTTCCATAAGTTCCTGCTTTCTTTTGTTTGTTGTGATATTATTTTACGACATCGATTTTTGCGTTTTGTTGGAGATTTGTTGCTAAAATGTTATAAAAAACTTTTTACATCATAGGAGCAAAAATCCTGACGATCGAACGCACAAGACGAGTGAACAAATCTGTTTTCAGCATATCGTGGGTAACCTCTATGGATTTTGCCATTGTTTCTTCAATGTCGGCTTTTAAGTCCTTGATAGAATCGCATTGATACATCCAAACACCGTTTTCAAAATGGTGAACGAGACTGCGATAAAGTGAAAAATGCAAAAAACAAACAGATGAATATAAATGAATAGTTTAGCAAAGATCAGCAGTTTAACGACAAAAAGAAAAAATTACCGTGTTCATAATAATAAACTTGAAAATATACGCTGTTCTTGGTATAATATGTGTGCAACTACAATAAATTCTCGCATTTCGGGAGTAATTCCTTCGTTTAAGGGTGGCATTTCTTCTGACGAAATGATAGAATGTAAGCACAAGAACACCCGAAATGCGAGGAGGCATTACTATGGAAAAGAAAACGATAGGCAAATTCATATCGGCTTTGCGTAAGGCAAACGGTATGACACAAAAAGAGCTTGGAGAAAAGCTCTTTGTTTCGGATAAAACGGTGAGCCGTTGGGAGTGCGACGAGTGTACGCCGGAGCTTTCCTTGATACCTTCCATAGCGGAACTCTTCGGCATCACTACCGACGAGCTTCTGCGAGGTGAACGTAATAACCCCGAAAGAGAAGCAATCGTTTCTGAGGAGACTGTAAGCAAACAGAGAGCGAAAAGTGATAAGCAATTCAAACTGATGCTTGATCGCAGTAGCCGCAAGTACAAAAACTTAACGCTGATCTCTGTCGGCATCACCATTCTTGGCTTTATAGCGGCGATGATAGCAAATCTCGGCTTCTCCAAAGGATTGATAGCGTTCTGCCTTGCCACCGCATTTTGTGTTGCAAGTGAGATCTGTCAAATATGCTTCGCTATCAATGCACGTATTACGCCCGATGAGGACGATGATACTTATACTGATAAAATTCAAGATGCAAATACGGGTGTAATTAAATCCGCAACCACAATTACCTTTGGAAACTTGCTTTTGTTTTCGTTCTGCTTGCCGCTTGTAACGATGATAAACGGAGCAAACTATGGCTTGGTTTTTGAATATTGGCTTGGATATGGTTTGCTTTGGACTGCCATTGCCTTTGTCGGGTGTTATATTCTCTATACGTTAATCGTTCGCAAGATTCTTTGCGAAAAGGGATTGATCGTAATTACAGAACAACAAACGGACGAAATTAAGAGAAGCAATAAGCTGCTCGTCAAGACTGTTTCGATCTCTACCGCTATTGCTTTTATCTTGGGGGTATGTATTGTGGTTTGGAACATTATCGGATGGGATGTTTCAATGAAAGAGCAGACATTTGATAACTGGGCTGATTTCAAAGCATTTATGGAAGATGATTATGACAAATGGGTGGAGAGCGGCTATAGCTATATCGATCTTGATGGAAATCTCGTTATACAGACTCAGATTGGTAATGGTGTTGAAGTGATTTATCCGGACGATGAAAAGATTCCGCAGGATAAGGCTTACCCTAAAAAAGAAATTACCGAAGTTAGAAATTCAAAAGGTGAAGTAATCTGCAAGTATTATTATAACCCTAATCTCTATGAACGGATAGTTTTCAATGACTCTGCTGTTGACAAGATGCCTGTTACGGTAATCACCAATCAAGCCTATTATGATGGTCGCGACACATTTCAAACGGTGGAGTCAATACTTTACACGCTCATCGTGATTGACTTTGTTGCTGCGGCAGGTATTTATATCATTAAAATAAAAAAAGGCAAGAAAACAGCATAATAACAGCCCTCGTTCTGTTCGGAACGAGGGCTTCTTAAATAGAAAAAAGCCTAAGCTGAGATTCAACTTAGGCTTATATTGGAGCAGGGAAGAGGACAGTTGAACAAATCTCGCTTTGCTCGATTGCGCCTTTGCGAGCAAGCGCGCCTCCACGAAGTTGCTCGCCGAAACCTGACGGTGACATCACCTCAGTGAAAAGTTTAACCCTTACTTCCCATACACATAATATGGAAAAATAATTTCTCCTGTGTTTTTATCTATCCATGTTCTGGTAAAAAAAGAATAATGATCGGTATTGTATTTTTGAATGACGATAACATAAATATGATCGGGAGCCGGCTCATTGGCATCGAGCTCAACACGATATCCGTCTTCTTCTTTATAATCATTTTTGACAATATCGATCGCTTCCTCGACGGAAACACCCTTGCCGTCCGGTTTGTATGTAGATGCTGTGATTTCTCCCGTAAAAGCATTCACCAATATTTGATCATGCTCGCGGATCGTATGCGGCGGCATACATTCATACCCCTCCAAGCCGCCACCCGTGCTCCATTCCACTTGAAAAGCAACGCGATAATAATTCGTTTCAGAATTCGGTGTGTCGATCAACGCGATTTTGGCGGTCCAAATTGTTCCGGCGGAGCACTCCGAGCGACCGTCTTGGTTATCCCAATATGCGTTTGCGAGATTCCATGCGTGTTCCGCTGTTATGGGATGGGAACACGTCAACTCAAATTGAGAAAACTTCATTCTTTTTTTGGAATTATTTTGACTGCGATGATCATAATATTCATCCTCTGCAACAGTCTCTCCCTCTACGAAATATTCATATTTTGTGGGGTTTTCGGAATATTGAATACTGTAGATGGATTTTATGTTTAAGGTTTCTCCGTCAAAGACGATTTTGTTCAGTCCGCACGCCCATTCCTCTGCTTCGGTGGGATCATACCAATGAAAGGAACCGTCTGTATTAAAGTGATAAAAGTCATTGGTATCCAGCCAATAACTGTACACCTTGCCGTTGTAGTAACGCAAAATGATATATTCTTGACTGGGGGATTTGATGACGTATTCGTTGACGCCATCCTGATCCACATCCAGTATAGCGTTCGTGAGTAATTTACACTCATCCAACCTTGTATCGTTACTTGTAAAGCGCAGGGCTTTCAATTTCACCTCGCCCATGCGTTCATCAAAGACGCAGATCTCATCATGGATTGCCGCTTCGTACATCTGCATAGCAATGTCGTTTGAAGAGGTAGGGGTATCGTTGGTTGTACCGGTTGTTGTTCCATCCTTCTGATCGTTTGTATTACAAGAAAACAACGACAACACTATCATCAAACACATCAAAGCGGCAACAAGTTTTTTCATCAAATTTCCCCCTTCAAAAATAGAATTGTAAGATCAGTATAACACGCTCAAAAAAGATTGTCAATAGAGCTTGAAAAAGAATTTAAGCACAGATGTTTTTTGTTTATTGGAAGGTAAATCGGGAGAGGATTACCCCACAAAAGGATAAGGTTAGAGCTATGAAACCGCGGAAACGGGACAGTTGAACATATCTCGCTTTGCTCGATAGTACCTTTGCTTCGCAAACGCACCCGTATCGCTAAAGCGGATACGGGTTCTTCCTGTCCGTTTCCGTAGCAAAAAGAAAAGGTAGGCGATTGCCTACCTTTTCTTTTTGGTGCCCCACGTGAAAACAAACTTGAACTTTCCAGCACATCTTTCCCGATTGCTTCTTCTTTTCCATTTCCGTTGTAAATGATCTTAAATGAATCATCATAAACATAGATTGCATTGATAAAGGTATCAATGATCTTCCGTTTCCCTTCCTGATCAGTAATATCCAAACTTCTGAACTTCCGCAAAGCAAATTCAAAATGTTCTCGACTGAGTGTCCGATGTTTAATCCGTTCCTTAGCAATTGAAACTGCAATCTCGTCTTTATCATGTTTTAATTTTTCTAATCTTTCCAAAAGAACATCGGTAGCATATCCTTTTTGAACCGCATTGATGATATTCTCCATTTCTTTTTCCTTTTCTTTCAATTGCTCTTCCAACCTCGGCAACAATGGACTTTCCTCATGTTGTAAACGAAAAAGCAATTCCGCCAGTCTCTCTATGATCTCATCCTGCATCAGAAATTCCATGGTTTTATAAACAACAAAGTCCTCCAGCTTTTCTTTTGGAATCATCTTTTTGTTGCATTGATGTTTCTTTTGTTTCACACAGGCATAGTATCTATAAACGTTTCCCGTTTTACTTGTGCCTGCCTGCGCCACCATCATAGAACCGCAATTACCGCAAAAAAGCTTGGTAGTGAGCAAATAATCTTCATCCGCGCAATGTCTCGCTGGAGCGTGAGCGTTCTTTGCAATCTCAATCTGCACACTGTCAAACAGTTCCTTTGTAATGATAGCCGGCACTGCATTTTCAATCTTTATTCCCGAATGGTTGTATTCTCCTATGTAGATTCGATTGGTCAAAATGTATCGAACGGCGTTGTAACGCAACGGCTTTCCGTTGGAACGCAGAATCCGTCTGGCTTGCAAGATTTGATGAATCTCTTTAATGGTTTTTCCGTCATAACATAACTTAAAAATCTCTTGTACTACAGGCGCGGCAATGCCGTCGATTTCCAGCTTCTGGTTTTTTCCAACCACATATCCAAACGGAATTTGCCCACCGTTCCACATCCCCTTCAAGGCATTCTCAGTCAAACCTCGTTTGACTTTTTCGGAAAGCTCTGCAGAATAATACTCGGCATATCCTTCCAACATAGACTCCAGCAAAATTCCACTTGGATCCGAGGATATCTGCTCGGTTGCTGAAATAACCTTGACACGGTTTTTCTTTAATATTGCTTTATAATGTGCAGAATCATAACGATTACGTGAAAATCGGTCTAATTTCCAAACAATGACCAACTCAAACCCAGCTCTGCTACTATCCTTAATCATTCTTTGAAATTCAGGACGGTTATCCGTTTTGGCTGATAAGGCGCGGTCTATATAAGTATCAATTACTTGAATCTCGTTGCGCTTAGCATACGCCATACACTCACGGATCTGCCCGTCAATGCTTTCTTCCCGTTGATTTTCTGATGAATATCTTGCATAAATAACAGCTTTCATAGTATCCTCCAAAATTTGTTTTCCATAACATCTATATTATAGTCTATAGATGATTTTTTGTGGACAAAAACTGTGGGAACTATTCTTTTTTCTGCAAATATTCCTCAAATGCGAGCCGACCTTCCTCGGATTTCAGATACTCCGTCAGTATCGGCAATAAGATTCTAGCCAACGACTCTAATTGTTGATTCGAAACCTCAAAATGCTCAATTTTTGTTTTTCTGTCTTTCATGCTTTCGCAATCGTTTCGCTAATTTCATTGATTGCGTGAATAGGTACGAAACTGATGTCCTCCAATCTGATATTTGGCTTCCGCCATATCTTATTATATAAAAGGAAGAAAAAATCTATTATTTATTTTGCTTGACGAACGTTTTTGCGCTTATTTCCTCAAATAAGAATTGATAACGACCTCGATTCGGTTATGCCCGAGCTGTTGAGAAAGTTCTGCACAGATGCGCGTGTCGTAACCATGGACATATTGACTTTTGTAACGAGGATGTTCAATCGCCTTTTGATATTTCTGCTCGTCAATAAAGGTGGAACGGTAACCTGCATAGATATCCTTGCCGCGTGATTGATAGTCTACCATTTGTGCATACATCTCTTTGGCATATTCGCCACGTTGGTAATGCGGATTGGCATTGGAGTCACACGGCTTGACAAGCTGACCGTCCTCACCAACCTCGGAGAGCTTTCGGTCAACGAACAAGGTCATCGCTTGGCGCTCGCTCGGCAGAATGAGAGCGTTCCGCTCGCGCCCGCCTTTTTCCTTGAATTGAACCCCAATGACAATTCCATCGTTTGATCGAATGGCATGACTTGGAGTAAGAGATTGAAAAGATTCTCGCCGCGCGCCCGTGGCGTGTGCAAACCATAAAGCCTCTTGATTTCGCGCGGCAGATGCAGTACTGTTAGATGTGAGAATCTGTCTGTTATGTACAACGTTTTCTTGCTTGCGCTTCTCGATGTCGAATTGTTCCGACTTGTAATCTGTTCCTAAAACCTTGTTAATAGCAGAAAGATCCTTGGAATGCGTCCAAGAAGAATTGGACTTCCGTTCTTCCACAAACCGACCAACGACAGATTCGTCGATTTGTCCGATCTCCTTGACACCGATTCTCTTACAAAAATCTCCAAAGATATTGATGCTTCTTCTGTAAGTGTCCGCTGTTTTGACACTGTGGATGCCTTCGTACCTTGTTGGATTAAAGCCTTTGCGCGTATCTCTGTTGGCATTCGTCTTTTTTATACCGATGCGAAGCAGAGCATCGAGTCTCTTGTTCAACTGCATTTTGATGTTGGTTTTGTTTCTGCTCATAAAAACACCTCTCTATAAAAGATTTGTCTTATTATAGAAAGGTCGATCGAATTTTATAACTCAAAGATGTCGAACAAACGCAAAATATCAATTTTTTATTTACAGTGATCCAAACACAAACATCATTTGTTTTCTGAAACAGGCTTGTCCCTAAAACGCTCGGGGAGATGCTTTTGCAAAAGCACCTCCCCGAACCCCTCCGCAAAACCTGCAGCGCGCCCAGTCCCGGCGCGGAGCCCGACGAGCCTGCTTCGCTCCTCGTCACCTTCCGCGGCACAAGATATTTAATCAATTGCGTTAAGACTGTAACCACCTTTTCGCCATCGCGTCGGCTGGGCTCTTTGATGAAAAATCAATCAAAGATGTAAGTGTAGCTAAACCTCTTGACGTGCTCCTAAGAGCATTACCAAACGTATTTCGAACTGCAAAATCCTTGCAATACCATCCATTCTTGGACATCTACGTTCTTCTTAGACGGACTCTGCCGTCACCCGACTCCCCCTTGGAGTCCTTGATTCTGTCCCGAGTATCTCCTAATCATAGAGGCAGATTTTCTCGGATTTGACCTTTCCTTTCTTCGTTGAGAAACCTTCTAAAAATGCTGTTCTCAATCAAAAATGCAACTGTATGAAGAAGCGTCGTTCGAACAAATTTGCAAAAACCTTTTGTTTTTGCAGGCGAAAAAGCTTTGCATTTTGCCAAGTAATTTGTTCTCCGCCGTTTCTTCATACCCCCACTTCCCATAAAAAGGTACAAAAAGTCAATTTTCTAATGCCAAATATCCATTTTCGAGCTCCTTTCAAATATTACGTGGTTTCTCCCACGGCTGCTTTATTATATTGACTTTTTGCCCACATCATAACCCACCAACCAAAATTTTTCGAGCTTTTTCGCAAGGGTATGAAGAGGGCTACGAGATCGTCAAAATACTTCACATAACAAGAGCCGCTATCGCGGCGTGGCAATCACGCTACGATGACGGCTCTTAACTATAATACTTTTAGTTTATGTTATAGTATTTAATTTGACGTTTAGATCCTCGTAATATTGCATTTTATAGAGGCTCAATATGTTAGATTGTTTTAGGTATATTTGAAGAATGTTTTCACTGATTTCCGGCTCTGATTTCGGAATGAAATTCATAAATAAGAGAAATACCGCTAAGGTATCCTCTCCGGTTTCGGCAATTTGGATGCCTTCAAAATCTTTAGCTTGCAACTTTGTTTTCCTTCCAAAATTGAATATAATTGCTCTATTGTTTAAAACTATCATATCAAATTGTTCTTGTTTAGGAACATTATTTTCTACATAATAGTCAACAATATTGGAAACAAGAGTTTTGATATTTACATATGTTTTATTAGAAAAAATAAATGTTGGAATTTTCTTGGCGAGCTCTTTCGCTTCATCTGTCCTTGCTAATCCAACTCTACGGCGCATCAATTTTTTTACGCTTTGAACTTGTTTTAACCCTCGCTCGATTTCATCATCGTTAGAAAGGTCTGGCTTCACTTCAATGGCGTAATCAACACCATCTGCAAATATAATTGATGCGTTATCACTTCCAACATCCACAGTAAATGGGTGAGAAGGATTTATAACAATACAATCTATAGAATTGCTCCTTCCCCCAAAACTATCAACAATATTTCCTTTTACTATTCTGTACGGAAACGGAAAATATTTTCCCATAAATTTATGAACTGCAGCCTCTCTTCGATCAGAGACCTCTTGTGGCGTTCCTTCTCCCTCAATACTTGCTTTTTCAAAGGAAAGCGCAATTTCTTTTGTTTCCACACGAAGCAAATCTATCAATTTATCCATTCTTTTTGCCTCCTTCTGCTAACATCTTAAGTATTCTTTAATATTAAAATGCTCAAGCTCAATCCTCCAAATATACAAACGAGCATCCCCAACGGTCCCATATCTGCTGCAGCAGGCAAAGCTATGCTACCAATGCACAGCGCGGTTACCAACAAGCTTTTAAGAATTGTAACTCCGTTGCTATCTTTAGTTGCATCATACAACGGCTTACCGCCTATGGATATTCCCTTGAGGTCTTTGTCTTCGTTAACATAAATTGATTTTTTGTAAGATGAAGAAGAAGCTATATCGGTTTCGCTTTCTTCTCCATCTTTATTTGAGTTGTTACTACTGCTAATTTTCATATCCATATAGTTATCGAACGCATCACTTTTACCGTTGCCGTTCCAGTCAAATCCACTACTATCCAAAATCTACACCTCCGCAATTAACCAACTCACACAAATTTAATCATTCTCTTCTTGATTCTTCATGGTTTTTCTAAAACTTTTGATGTATTTTTTACTATCTTCAGGAATTTGGTAAGTACAATTTTTACCTCTCGTGATGTTTATTTGATTAATAAAATCAAAGCAATCAATGACCATAATTTTCATCATTTCATCGAGATTATCAATCTCACTTATGTGAGACATTGTATGGATGGTAGATCTTAACGCAAGAAATAAATCATACAAAGTACTACCCAGTTTAGATTGATCAAAGCTTAACAGTGTAACTTCTGTTATCCCATTTAATCCTTTTTCGATCATATCTGGGAAGCCACGAAAATAAACATCTTTATTATCTACTTTTTCAATCATGGAGATTATTTCCGGCATAGAATAACTTTTATCGATATCTATATCTTGCTTTTTTGAGCAATGCCTAATAGCTCTTTGACATTCTACTGTCACATACGTATCAAATCCGTACAACAATTGATTGATTACAGTTTTGGTTCTATTCCTGTTAATCCTATTGTTTGATTTTTCTACCAACCACGCAACCACAACAGATGCAATTCCTCCACATCCTATAGATGAGAAAATCGTGAAAGGCTTTTCCGTTGTATCAAAAATCAATGAACAAAAGAACACCCCTGTGAAGAATATAAGTAATGCTAAATATGCACATACATTGGTCTCTTTAATTCGTGTTTTTATCCACTTGTAAATTTTAATTATACAATTATTCTTTCTCATATTACACCGCTTATTAATCTATAAATGCAAGCGTTTGTATACTAAGTTTAGCTCTTTCCTCTTTATTCTGTACCTTATCGCACCATATTTCGAGCAATTCGTAAGCTTCGCTTGTGATGTCACTATCATCACGTGGCATAGCATAGTCCATTATCTTATACCAAGTATCTTCTTTGTATTTGTTATTATATAGTAGATTTAGCAACTCATCAGCAAGTTGTAATGCATTATTAGTAATTAACTCCCTAATAAAGAAAGCCTGCATTGATGTATAATAACATTCTGTAAATAGCGCGTTTTTTATTTCTGTACTTTTAGTAATTATCGATTCGAATCTACTCTCGCCAATCTGATATATGATTCGTCCTGTTATATCATATGAGCCACGTTCTCTTATTCTCAGTTTGTATTTGTTTAAAATAAACTTCCAAATATCAATAGCAACATCTTCATCTAGAGAAAGCATTTTTTGAATGACCTCTCCTAAACTAGATACATTGTCATCATAATTATCCTTAATAATTTCAAAATTTTTAAGTAGTATCTCTTTCTTTTTTTCGTTGTTCATTTTCATTGTAATAATTCTCCTTAGTTTTCAAAAATAAACGATTCACCCGAATATGTATCACAATACCATTCCCATTGTCTTATCCTCTTTTCAAACTTTAACGTTTGAAGAGGATTTTGAATGTATATGGCTTGTGTATTTTTAGCGCTTTGAATAAGCAAACACAAATAATACTGTTCGCCGTATTGGTGTGCAGCAGTATATTCGTTATTTGTTATTGAGAAGCTTCCATCCTCTGTGATAGATTTAACCTCTATATATCGTTTGCGTCCATCGGGAGTAGTACTCTCAATATCATAGCCCACGTTTTGTTTGCTAACATCAGTAGCTGTATTGCCAAAGTATTTTTCAATGTCAATACATTGCTGTTCTGCGGAACGCCATTTCGCAATATGAGGTTTAATTTCCTTCCTTATTGTCTTTGCTGCCTGCGGTGCATCCTCGGTATAATCCTGTGATAATTTACTGATGTCTATGGAAGTTTGTTCACTAAACCAACTGATTTCAGATTTGCTTATGTTGTTACTAATCTCATCCATTACATCTTCAGCAATACCAACATCGCCGCTCGCTACCTCAACTAACGATTTGATTCCTTCATCGGTAGAAACCTTGATTTTTTCGAGTTTGCCTTTCTTTCCGAGCGTAGTCTGCGAAAATTTCTCCCCCTTGATTATCTTGGATAAAATCTTGCCCTGCATTTCTGCGTGCATTTTGCCGACCAATTTTTCTTCAGCCATCATCTCCACAAGGTCAGCGTTAGCAAACTGTTGAACAGAATAAAATTGGATAAACTTATCAATATTCTTATATTTCGCATAAAGATTGCTTGATAAAGATTGACGTCCAATATATTTCGACTCGGTTCTCAAAAAATGCTTTTCTGATTCGTCAAGCCAATCGGGAAGTACCTTGTACTCATCTATTTTAATTGCTTTTCCACTTCGTAATTTTAAGATAACTCCTGATAAATGAATCTTAATTTGCTGTTTCAAATAGCTGTTGCATTTTGAAAATCCGCTATTGCTACACAGAATTGAAAAGAATTCACTGAAGTCCACGTCATTGCTATCTTCGAAAACGGAATTTACAAGATGCAATATGCTCTCAGCTATATCAGCAAGGGCCATTTCCGTCTTTGAATCAACAGTAATATGTTTTCTGGACGGATCTGTTGTGAAATCGGCGTTGATTTTAACGGGAAACAACACTTTATCATAAGTCGGCAAATAACTATGATAAACTTGTTCGTTTTCATTACAAGCAACTATTCTTTTATTGATGATATCATATTTAAATCCCAGGGAAGTGTTTT
Organism: Eubacteriales bacterium; assembly: GCA_045594745.1. Lineage (GTDB taxonomy): Bacteria > Bacillota > Clostridia > Oscillospirales > CAG-272 > UMGS1865. The sequence continues at coordinate 1,381 of JAZNZC010000126.1, read as the reverse complement.
TGTGAGATACAACATACCAAGCATCATTTGATTCTTCCAAGAATCTTACCAAGCACCCACTCTTGCTTGACTTTCTTGACAACGAAATGCCTTTTGAAAAAGCTCCCATTTTAATGCTGCATTCTTCAACATTATTCAAGAAAATAAACATCCCATTATCTATTTGGTCAAGTTCTTCAATAAATTCTTTGATTTTTGCATTTTTGAATACAAAAATAGTTTTATATCCTTGCTGCTCCAATTCTTGCAGTTTGGCTAAAATACTGTTATCAATAGCTTCAACCAACAGAGGAACACGAATCATCGGGATGTTTTCTTCGGGGATAGAAAGTTTTTGCGAGCAGATTTTTTTTGCTAAATGTAAAGCATGCTTTATCGCTATATACCAATATTTCATCTGTCAAATATGTGGTGCTTTTGAAGCCAACACCCCTATAACCGATTGTTTCTCCTCGTTTTTTATTGCTATTTCCCGAACGGCATATTGCCATGACGTCATTTTCATCAAACGGACGTCCGTTGTTTGCGAAAATAATGTTACCATTTAACTCGGTAATAAAGATTTTGGTAGAGTTACAGTCATCGGCATTTTGCAATAGTTCAATGAAAACTCGCCCACTATAACTTTCTGCCATGTACTTTTCCATTTTAGCCATATCAGCTAAAAGCGCCGGCGACGCTATTGCTTCACTAATGAAAGCATCACTTATTTTCTTTATCAAATCACATAACATTTTGCTTACCTCGAATAATATATACTTTTATAAAAATGGTTTAACTTCCGATGCTGCATTACTCGCTTTGTAATTCACACAAGCACAATATCGCAGGCGACGCCAACATATTCCATAATTTCTTTTTAGAAAATGCCATCTTTAAGGTATCATTTGATATGTTAATTTTCTCCGATAAGAAGAAATACCCATTTATTTTATTATACTACTTTTTCATTGTCTTGTCAATGTAATACGGTCAATTATCGTGATTAATGATGAGTTGCTATTAAAATAGCGGCGAGAACAATCTCGCCGCTATTTTAATAATAACTCATGAGTCCTGATAAATTACATTTTAAAATCAAAAACTCTCATATTCGCTATAAAAGCAAAATAGCCCGAACTTTTTCCCAACTGTGAAAAAGTTCAAGCTATCAAGACTTGGTGCGGGTAAGAGGACTTGAACCTCCACGAAGTTGCCCCCACTAGAACCTGAATCTAGCGCGTCTGCCAATTCCGCCATACCCGCAAATATGTGTGTCGATTGACGACCTCTATATTATACACGATGGGGATTGTTTTGTCAAGACCTTTTGTTAAAGTTTTTTAGAAAAAAATTTCACTTTTTTTGAAAAAGGGCTTGACATTTTGTAAAAATCGTGTAT
>JAZNZC010000125.1:0-2871 GCA_045594745.1 Eubacteriales bacterium | reverse complement strand
AACAGGCTACAAGTCTGCCTTCTTCGGAACTGATCCCAACTATGTGGCTTACCAAAAGCAGGGACGCTCCGATATGGCACAGAAGTTTGGCGTTGATGACTTTGCGGCGGGATTTATTCGTCTTGAGGGCGATATTATCCTCGACTTCCGTATCTCTTGGGCAATGAATATGGATACCGCAGGCGATACCCTTATTTTGGGTACCAAGGGTGGTCTCCGCATTCCTTCCACCGAGTGCTGGAACGGCACTGTTGGTGGAGCTATGACTCTCTATCACGAGGTATGCGGCGAACAGACACAAACCACTATTCCGATCATTCAAACCAAGTGGGATCTGTTCGACCTGAAGATCCGTACCTTCCTCGATGCTATCAAGTACAACCGTCCCGCTCCTGTTTCTTCCCTCGAGATCCTGCGCAACCAGGCTATCATCGATGGTATTGCAAAATCCGCAGAGCTCGGTCGTGAGGTTGTAATCGATTTCCCTGAATTCGATTGATTTCCTACATTATCAAATAGTAAAAGAAAAGGCGCAGACGTGTCAATCACGTCTGCGCTATTTCTATGGGGGCTTCGTTTTCGCTTTTGTGTTTCCTGAATTCGCCAATGATAAACGGAACGTATGCGAGTGCGGTTACCAACCACGTAATGGGGTAGGAAAGGTAAAGCACGGCAACGCTATCTGGATAGAAGGGATAAAAAACAGTATAGATCCAAACAATGCGCAATGCGCACGCTCCCAGCAGAGAGATCGCCGTGGGGGCGACGGACTTGCCAAAGCCGCGCATAGTGTAACTGCCAACGTCCAAAAAACCGCAAATAAAGTAGGGGAGTCCAATGAGGCGAAGGCTGATCATTCCCACCTCAATGGCTGCCGTATTACCGGGAATAAATGCGTTCAGGAGCGGCTTGCCAAGCAAAAAGATGATGCAACTGAGCGAGAAGCCCGTAATAAACACGAGCAAATAGTGCCACAGCACCACGGTTTTGAGTCGCTTGTATTTCTTTGCTCCTACGTGCTGACCGGTAAAGTTCATTGAGGATTGTGCCGTGGAGTTCATAACGGTGTAAATATAGCCTTGAATGTTTGAGGCCGCCGTGTGACCTGCAACGATCGTAGCACTTTGAAAAGATTGCAGAGCCGACTGAATGATCACGTTGGAGATAGAGAAGAGCGAGCTTTGAATTCCCGCAGGAAGTCCAATCGTAAGGATCTTTTTGAAGGGCTCTTTGTGAATGGCGATTTTCTTGACTTCCAAATGACAAGGACCTGCTGTTTTGATCAAAAACAGAATGATCAGAGTGCAGGAGATGTAGTTTGAAACGGCTGTTGCAATGCCAACGCCAAGAGCACCGGTCTTGAATACCAAAACCATTATAAGGTTGAGCAGAACGTTTGCCACACCTGCAATGGAGAGAAATCCGAGGGGACGGGCAGTGTCGCCTGATGCGCGAAGCATTGCCGCACAATAGTTATAGAGCAGAGCGGCAGGCATACCGCAAAAATAAGCGCGCATATAAAGGATCGCTTCGGGAAGGATAGAGCTCTCAACGCCAATTAAACCGAGCAACTGAGGCGTTAGGGCAAGTCCCACCGCTGTTGTCAGCACGCCACCGATAAGAGCGGTATATACGGCGGTATGCACGGTCTTTTCTACATCTTCAAACTCTTTTGCGCCAATCGCGTGTGCAACACAAACGCCGGCACCAACAGAGAGGCCCAAGAATACGTTCACCACCAAATTGATGATTGCGCCGCAGGAACCAACCGCGGCCAGCGCGATCTCGCGTTCTGCCTCGGTGTCACCGCCCCAACGACCAACCACAATGGTGTCTGCCGTGTTAAAGAGCAGCTGCAGCACCGATGTTGCAATCAAAGGTAGCGCAAACAAAATGATTTGCTGCAAAATATTTCCTTCGGTCAGGTCTCTATGGGCCTTTTTGGATGCAATCGCCATAACGATCCCTCTTTTCCCATTTTTCGCTTCCTATATTATAGACCTTCCCAAAAGAAAAGTCAAGTTCAAAATCGAAAAATGTTGAACAAAAAATAGCGAGAAGAGAATATTGAAAAAGTCGATTTTTTTGCAAAAACCTCTTGACAAAACAGCAAAAAGGATGTATAATGACAAAAATCGCCCACTCGGGCGGCAATCACATCAAAGAACCGCAAAAAAATATCAAAAAAAGCAAAAAAACTTTTGCAAAAGGTATTGACAAGCGGAAATGAATGTGGTATAATATCAAAGTCGCCGCGAAAAAGTGGCGGCGCACGGTCATTGAAAATTGAACAACAAGAGAGAAGTACAAAGCTAAAAAATAGTATGTGTATTGGATCTCGAACAATTCAGAGAGAATACTACTCAACAAAAAGTAAAATTGCTAAGAGCAAAGCTCGATTAGACAGATTGGATTAGTAGGACTTCGGTTCTGCTATTTTAATACAATGATATCGAGAGTTTGATCCTGGCTCAGGATGAACGCTGGCGGCGTGCATAACACATTCAAGTCGAACGGACAAGGGGACTTCGGTCCCTGCGTTAGTGGCGGACGGGTGAGTAACGCGTGAGCAACCTGCCCCTGTGTGTGGAATAACGTTTGGAAACGAACGCTAATACCGCATAATGCATAGGAATCGCATGTTTTTTATGCCAAAGATTTATTGCACAGGGATGGGCTCGCGTCCGATTAGATAGTTGGTGAGGTAACGGCCCACCAAGTCGACGATCGGTAGCCGGACTGAGAGGTTGAACGGCCACATTGGAACTGAGAAACGGTCCAGACTCCTACGGGAGGCAGCAGTGGGGAATATTGGGCAATGGGCGAAAGCCTGACCCAGCGACGCCGCGTGAAGGAAGACGGTCTTCGGAT
>JAZNZC010000124.1:0-5604 GCA_045594745.1 Eubacteriales bacterium | reverse complement strand
GCTTTGCTCGACAGTCGGACTGCAAGTGAAGTCGGTTGCCAAAAAAGCGGTGAGGACGGGCAGCTTGTGCACCTTCAAAACATCGGTCAGAATAAGTGCCGCGAAGGGATGCGTACAAAGCACGGCATCGTACTGCCCCTCAAGTATCAGATCATATATCCCCTCGGATGCCTTTGTGAAATAATGATAAAGAACCGTGTCCTCCTCAAAGAGCTTACGATGTCGCTCTACATAGGAATAGCCTTTGCCAAAAAGTTTTGGCGTATGTCGGTATGCTCCGACATGACCTCCCGAAATGACTTTGGAGGCTCTGTCCGAAATGAATCGCAGAGCATCTTCAATAACACATTTATCACCGTGTTCAAGGACAGTATCGCGTATGGCTTTAGCACAGGAATTGTGTCCCGCTCCTGTGTTACAACTGAGGATTAACCACCGCATCTGTTTTTATCGCCTCGCTTTCTCGTTTGTTTAGATCGGCACGAAGCATACGATACAGAGCTGCGGCAATCGGAACACCGATCAGCATGCCGAGTACACCAAACAGACCTCCTCCAATGGTGACTGCTGCCAATACCCAAAGCCCGGGGAGTCCAATGGACGAGCCGACCACGCGCGGATAAATGATATTGCCCTCAAGCTGTTGCAGGATCACGATAAAGACGAGGAACCAAATCGCCTTCATGGGAGAGACGGTCAGGATCATAAATGCTCCGATTCCCGCGCCGATGTAAGCCCCCGCTACAGGGATCAGCGCAGTAAAGCCGATCAGCGTGCCGATCATCGCCGCATACGGCATTTTGAAGATAAGCATACCGACGGTGCAAAGGCCGCCCAAAATGACTGCCTCTACGCACTGACCGACGGTATATTTGTGGAAACTGTCGTTCAGGGTCGAGAGAACGTAGTGTGTTCTTTCGTTCCATTTCGGTTTCATGTAATTCGCTGACAGACGGTTGAACTGCTTTTTCAGCGTTTCCTTGCTACCCAAGATATAGATCGAGAAAATAACGCTGATGAGCGCGGTAACGATTCCCGAGAATAATCCACCGACAATATCAAACACCGTTGTCGTAACACCGGTGATTCCCGCCGACAGAATGGAAAAGATCTTGTCGAGCATAGATTGCCAATCGGCCCCCTTCAGCGCGCCGATCACATCAGCAGGCAGAATTTCGGCGAGCTTCGTCCAATCCAAATTCTTGAACCAATTGACGGTCGTTCTGCCCAAAAGCTCAATGCATTCTATGAGTTCGGGAACGACGATGACGATAAGCAGCGCAACGATTACGGCAAAGGTCAGGTATGCGGCGATCATACATACGATCTTTCTGCTTTTGGCGATACCTCCCGATTTCTTTTTCGGGAAGTAATGCTTTTCATAAAAGCTCATCGGGATGTTGACAAGATAAGCAATTACGCAACCGATAATAAGTGGGCTTGCCGCTCCGAGAATGCCGGAAAGCACACCTGCCAACATTCCCCAATATCGGGTACACAAAAACAGCAGAAATAAGGTAACGCCGGCACATAAACATTTTTTCCAAGTAGTTTTCATGATAGTTCTCCCTTAATGAACAGCGATGTGGTGTTTTTTCGGAAATGCGTTTCTCAAAATATCCTTGAGTTCATTTTTGAAAAGATTGAAGCGGTCATCCCGTATGCAACCGCCTGCGGTATATAGAAATCCGTTTTCGTCAAAACCCGCCGTGCAAGCACTTTCTGAGATCACGCTGTCGATGTAGCAGTTGTCCGTATATCCGTCCCACGGAACAGTGGCGTACTTTTGTGCCTGTCTTGCCTTGTAAACCGTTTGATAAACCGATTCCCGAGTAGCTTCAGAGCATTCGGAGGTAGGAACGGCGAGCGTAATCATTGAGTGCATGGCTTCGGTGTCGCACCAAGGGTAATCTTCCGTAATTCGTGCCGCATCCATATCCGTATATCTTACGAACACGGAGTACATCATATCACGCTCGCGGAGAAGCGCACAGGCATTAGCCGTTTCGTCAGACGTTTCGGTGTAACGGATCGCAAACATCAGATTTGGCAAACCAACCATTTCGTCGAGCGTAAAGTCCGTAACAGTTTCCGGCTCGCAAAACAAAACGAAGTTGCAATCCTTGTTTTTTGCAATCAAGGGCAGCAGCTTTTCATGATGCAGATCGGAGAAGATCAGATATGTATGAATTCCGATTTTTTTGCCGCATTTTACAGTTGCCTCATAGATTGCTTTGCGAACATTGTAATTCTGATCGCTGATCTTCATGTAGAGCGACCAAGGAATATCAAACCCCTCTGCTGATTCGATCTTGCGAATGATCTTCGCACCGCTCGTACAGCCTTCATATCCGATATTCATACCAAAGGTCAACAGATGTTCGTCCTCCGTATGATGAATGACGTCTCTTGCCAACTGATAATATGCGCTTTTCTCATCCTGCAACAATTCCTGCACCCGTTTCAAAAATTCTTCATTAAAACGGCCGTCCGTGAAAAGAACGCCCAAGTCGATGAAATTGCGCATACTACGTTCGGGAGAATCCTTCATATCCTTGAGTGTTTTTCTTACAAGAGTTTCAATTAGCGTTCGATTCATGTATAGTATCCTCTCTGAATGGAAAATAAAAACTGCAAGCAGACGCTTGCCTATGATTACATAAAATTTTATACTCTCGTAAGCCTTCCTGCAAGGGACAAAAAACGCAGTTTGTCCAAAAAGGTAACAATTTCAAAATGTGTCGTATTTTGCGACACAAGAGACACGTTGTCCGATGACTTTTTTTAGAGTTGAAGGTATAATGACAACATAGAACTGTGAAAACGAGGCTTTTATGGACTTTTTATATTGCATTTTGATTGGGTACTTCATCGGTACGGTCAATCCATCCTATATCATAGCGAAGATACGCGGATTTGATATCCGCGAAAAAGGCTCTCGCAATGCCGGCGCATCAAACGCCGTTATTCTTTTAGGAAAAACGATAGGAATCCTTTGCGCTTTATTTGACATTGCCAAGACCTTTTTTGCCATTTGGCTTTCGCAAAAGCTGATGCCGGATTTTGCACTTGCGTTTTCCGTGACGGCTATTGCTTGCTCGATTGGACACATTTTCCCATTTTATATGAAGTTTAAGGGTGGGAAAGGACTTGCCTGCCTTGGCGGTATGATCCTTGCATTCGATTGGCGCGTGTTTTTGATTATGCTTGCCGTTGAGATTGTTATCGTGTTGACGAGTGATTATTTGTGTATCGTTCCGCTGACCGCTTCGCTTGCCTTTCCGATTGTGTATGGAATTATGGCAAAAAATCTGTGGGGCAGTCTGATACTATTGATTATGACTGCGATTATCTTTTATAAACACAAGATCAATTTACAAAGGATCAAAAACGGAACGGAAATGCACTTCAGCTTCCTTTGGAATAAAAACAAAGAAATTGAGCGGTTGAAGAACCGGGAGTAAAACAGAATTTTGCAATATTAAGGAGATCAAACCATGAACGAAGTAAACAAGCCGAAAAAGCAACTGCGGATTTTCTATTTTGCTGCTATTATCGCACTTCTTGTGCTGAATATGGTCATTATGCCGATGATTATGAATGCCCAAGTCAAAGAAACCGATTACGGTACGTTTATGACGATGACAAATGAAGGAAATGTCGGGCTCGTTCAGATCGTCGAAACCGAGAATTATATCATGTTTACTGATAAGGCGCAAAAGCAGGTCTATAAAACGGGTATCGTCAATGATCCCGGACTTACTGAGCGACTTCATGCGGCAGGCGCAAACTTTTCGGGCGAGATCATAGAGCAACCCGGTATTTTCTCGCAGATCATTTTTAATTGGGTGCTTCCTATCGCGATGTTTATGATCATCGGTCAGCTCATTTCCAAGCACATGATGAAAAAAATGGGCGGTCAGAACTCCATGATGTTCAATATGGGCAAGAGCAATGCCAAGGTCTATGTGCATTCCTCTGACGGTATTAAATTTGCCGATGTTGCGGGGGAGGATGAAGCCAAGGAGAACCTTGCCGAAATCGTGGATTACCTTCATAATCCAAAGAAGTACGAAGAAATCGGCGCAAAGATGCCCAAGGGACTCCTTCTTGTAGGCCCTCCCGGTACGGGTAAGACCATGCTTGCCAAAGCCGTCGCAGGCGAAGCGGGCGTTCCGTTCTTCTCGATGTCGGGCTCTGAATTCGTGGAAATGTTCGTCGGCATGGGTGCATCCAAGGTGCGAGACCTCTTTAAGCAGGCTAAGGAAAAAGCGCCTTGCATCGTATTCATCGATGAAATTGATGCCATCGGCGGCAAACGTAGTAACGGCGGTATAGGCGGTCACGACGAGCGTGAGCAAACGCTCAATCAGCTCCTTACCGAAATGGACGGCTTTGAAGGCAACTCGGGAGTTGTCATTCTTGCGGCTACCAACCGTCCCGAAACCCTTGATCCCGCGCTCACCCGTCCCGGTCGATTTGACAGACGTGTTCCCGTAGAGCTTCCCGACCTCAAGGGACGTGAGGAAATCCTCAAGGTTCATGTAAAGAAGATCAAAGTTGATCCCAATGTGGACTACACGCAGATTGCCCGTATGGCTTCAGGCGCATCGGGCGCGGAGCTTGCCAATATCGTCAATGAAGCGGCGCTTCGTGCGGTCAGAAACGGTCGCAAGGCGGCAACACAAGCAGACCTTGAAGAAAGCATTGAAACGGTTATTGCCGGTTATCAAAAGAAAAACGCCATTCTTACCGACAGGGAGAAAATGGTGGTGGCATATCACGAGATCGGACACGCACTGGTTGCGGCGAAACAGTCAAATTCCGCTCCCGTGCAGAAGATCACCATCGTGCCTCGTACCTCAGGCGCACTCGGCTATACGATGCAGGTGGATGAGGGCAATCACTATCTGATGACCAAGGAAGAAATCGAAAACAAGATCGCCACCTACACAGGCGGTCGCGTGGCAGAGGAAATCGCCGTTGGTTCTATTACCACGGGTGCATCCAATGACATTGAGCAGGCGACAAAGCTCGCACGTGCTATGATCACACGTTTTGGTATGAATGACGAGTTCGGTATGGTTGCCTTTGAAACGGTAAGCAACCAATACCTCGGCGGTGACACCGCACTTGCTTGCTCTGCCGAAACACAGACCAAGATCGACGAAAAGGTTGTCGAGGTAGTCAAAGCGCAGTACGAAAAGGCAAAGAAGATCATTGTTGAAAACAAGAGAAAGCTCGATCAGCTCGCGCAGTATCTCTATATCAATGAGACCATCACGGGCGATGAATTTATGGAGATCTTAAATCAAGAATAATGTGTAAAAGGAGAAAAATAAAATGAGAAACGTAAAAATCATTACCGATTCCTGCGCCGATCTGACCGCGGAGCAGCTTGCAAGATATGACATTGACTATGCCAAAATGTCGACAGTCTATAACGGGGTGGAATCTCCCGCCTGTCTGACATGGAGTGAGGATGAGGTACACGCGCTTTACAACATCATGAGAGACGGAAACCGCATTACCACCGCGCAGGTGTCTGTAGAGGAATTTCAGCGCATTTTCGAGCTGTATCTGAAGCAGAATATGGATATCGTC
>JAZNZC010000123.1:0-8814 GCA_045594745.1 Eubacteriales bacterium | reverse complement strand
TTGTCAAGTGCACTTGTTGCCTCGTCAAGAACGAGGATCGGCGGATTTTTGAGGAACAATCTCGCAATCGAGATGCGTTGCTTTTGTCCGCCCGAGAGCTTGACACCGCGCTCACCAACATAGGTGTCGTAGCCGTTCGGCAGGGTGGAGATAAACTCGTGCGCACCTGCCATTTTTGCGGCGGCTTCGATCTCCCCGTCGGTGGCGTCTACCTTGCCGTAGGCGATGTTTTCGCGCACACTGCCCGAGAAGAGATAGACGTCCTGCGCTACAACGCCTATGCAGCTGCGCAGGGAGTGCATCGTGACCTCGCGAATATCCTTACCGTCGACCAGTATCTTGCCCGACGACACCTCATAGAAGCGGGGAATGAGTGAGCAAAGCGTAGTCTTGCCACCGCCCGACGGACCGACGAGTGCGATGTTTTCTCCCGGTTTTACTGTCAAATCGAGGTGCGTCAGTACGTTTTTAGTCTCGGTCTCGTAGTGGAAGGAAACGTCGCAGAATTCAACGCATCCCTTTACGTCTCCAAGATCGGTGGCGTTGGGGGCGTCTTGGATTTCAGGCTCGGTCTCCATGATCTCTTGGAACCTTTCAATGCCCGAAATGCCTTGCTGGAATTGCTCGGAGAACTCCACAATGCGACGAATGGACGTGAGCAGCGTTGAAACAAACATCAGGTAAGCAATGTAGTCGGGGGGAGTGATGGTGGGCAGATTTCCAATGCCCATCATAAAGAGCGCACCTGCAACCACCACGATGATGTACATCAAACCGTCAAAGAGACGGGTGGAGGAATGAAACGCACCCATAATGCGGTAGCGCTCGGATTTAATACGCAGATACTCGCAGTTACCCTCACCAAACTTTCTCTTTTCTTCGTCCTCGCGGGCAAAGGAGCGTGTTACACGAACGCCGAGGAGGCTATCCTCAATTTGCGAGTTGAGTTCACCGATCTGCTTGCGCGACTCACGGAAGTTAGAGCGCATACGGCGGCGGAAAAAGATAGAAAAAGCAAGAATGAGAGGGATGACCGAGAAAATGATAAGTGTGAGCGGCACGTTGATGGTGCACAGTAGTATGAAAGCACCAATGATCTTAACGCCCGCAATAAAGAACTCCTCGGGGCAGTGGTGTGCAAACTCGGTCACGTCAAAGAGGTCGGTCGTCATACGAGACATCAAGGTTCCCACCTTGGTGTTGTCGTAATAAGAGAAGGAAAGCTTTTGTAAATGTGAGAAGAGATCGCGGCGCATATCGGTCTCGATCTTCGTACCCATAATATGACCGATCGAGGTCATAAAGTAGTTGGCGGCGGTGTCGATAATGCGTAAGAGGATATACATCCCACCAATACCGAAAATGAGCTTTGGTGTGAGGGCGGCAAGGTCCTCGCTTGATGCCGCATTGGTGATGGTACGCACCACCATAGGCAGTACCAGCTCGCAAATAGTGGTCAGTGCGGCGCAAAAGAGGTCAAAGGCCATAATACCGCCGTAGGGTTTGTAGTAGGGCAGGAACTTGCCAATCAGCCCTACGTTTTTATTTTTCCTTTGTTTCATTCTGATGTCTCCAATTCTTCATAAATTTCCATCAGTCGCTCCTCAAGTGCGTTTTTTCGCTCATCCAGCTCGGCGGCGCGTACATAGTCGGCGGCGGCAGAGCCGAAGAGCTCCTCTTCAATTTCGGCAAGCTCGCCCTCAATGCTCTCGCACTCGCGGCGGAGCTTATCAAGATAATTCTTACGCTTGCGCGCATCGGCGGTTGCCTGCTTGTTTTTGAGATATTGTTCTTTATTCGAGCTTTGCGTGCTTACAGATGCAGGGGAAGCACCGCGCTCTTCAAATTCTGCAACACGTGCGTTTTTGTAAGCTTCAAATTCGCTAAATGCGTGACCTGTATGATCTACGCGATAGTCCAAAAGGTCGCCTGCAAATGCGCGGCCGGGCTTGAGTTGCAAAATACGTGTTGCCAGCTTTTCAATCAGATAACGGTCGTGAGAGACGGTTACGATCGTGCCCTCAAACTGTTCAAGAGCCGATTCCAACGCTTCGCGCGAGTCGATGTCAAGGTGGTTTGTGGGCTCGTCAAGCACCAAAAGGTTCATTTGCGAGAGCATTAGCTTGGAGAGCGTCAATCTCGCTCTCTCGCCACCGCTCAGTACGGATACAGCCTTGAAAACATCCTCACCCGTAAAACGGAAGAGTCCCAGCGTGTTGCGGATCTCGGTCTCGGTTTTGGTGGGATAAGCGTTCCAAAGCTCGTCGAGCACCGTGTTTTCGGGGGTGAGATTTTGGTTTTCCTGATCGTAGTAACCAATGTGCACGTTGTAGCCCTCGGTGAGCGTACCTGCCACGGGCGCGAGCTTGTGCAGAATGATCTTGATGAGCGTGGACTTGCCACAGCCGTTGGGGCCAATGATCATTACGCGCTCCTGACGCTTGATCAAAAATGAAATGTCTTCAAAGAGCTTACGTTCGCCAAACGCCATCGAAAGCCATCTCGCCTCGAGAACGTCGTTGCCAGAGGTGCTTGCCTCGTCAAATCGCATACGAATGGCACGGGGATCATTTTGCGGACGCTCGACGCGTTCCATTTTATCAAGAAGCTTTTGTCGGCTTTCGGCGGCAATGATGTTGCGCTCGCGGTTCCAAGCGCGTTGTTGCGCGATATACGCTTCTTGTCGCGCGATCTCCTTTTGCTGATTCTTCCAATGCTTTTCGGCAATCTCGCGGTCAATGCGGCGTTGTTCCATACTCTTGGTGTAGTTCCCACGATAGAGCTTCGCGCGGTGATGCTCGATGGAGAGCGTTTTGTTTGTGACCTTGTCCAAAAAGTAACGGTCGTGCGAAACGATCATCACGCATTTGGGGTAGGAGACGAGGAAGCTTTCGAGCCACGCAAGCGTTTCAATGTCAAGGTGGTTTGTAGGCTCGTCGAGGAGCAGAATATCGGGCTCGCGTGCCAGCTCAACAGCGAGTGCCAAGCGCGTGCGCTGACCGCCCGAGAGCGTGGAGACGGGTTGAGAGGCGGCAAGCTTATCAAAGCCGAGGCGCAAAAGAATGGATGCGCACCTTGAGCGGAATTCAAGTCCGCCTTCTTCTACAAATTTTTCATTGAGGTCGGTGTATTCATGAATGGTGCGCTCGTCGCCGCTCGCGAGGGATTTTTCAAGGGTAGCAAGGCGCTCTTCCATTTGGAGCAGGCGAGGGAAGGAGCGGTACATTCTCTCAATCACCGTTTGTTCTTCGTTTTCGCAGTCAAATGCGCCGTCCTGTGTCAGGATCCCCATCGTTTTGCCGCGCGAGAGATATACCTCGCCAGAGGTCGGCTCGGCTGTGCCCGTAAGTAGGCGCAAGAGCGTGGATTTTCCACAGCCGTTGACACCAATGATGCCGAGCTTGTCATTCTCCTCAAGCGAGAAGGTTACCTTATCTAATATAACGGTCGTTCCCACCGAAAAGGAAAGATCGTTTGTGCTGATTGCAATCATAAAATGATACTTCCTTTTTGGGGTTAGAATTTCGTTTTTGCTTCCACGGCGACGCCGAGGATGCGTGCTCTGCCGATTTCAAAATCCTCGGGAGAGAGTTGAATAGGGGAGTACTCCTCGTTTTCGGGGGAGAGCACGATGCGGCGGTTCTCCTTCTTAAAACGCTTGACCGTTGCACTCTCTCCATCCACCAAACACGCAACGATATCACCGTTCTCGGCGTATTGCTGTTTATGGAAGAGAACGTATGTACCGTCCACAATGCCGCAGTTCTTCATACTGTCGCCGCAAACTTCCAAATAGAAGTATTCTTCAACATCATCAACGTCCGCAAATTCATGACCGAGCATCGTCTCATCCGTCACGATAGGGCGACCTGCGCGAATGACACCAATGACGGGAACCATCTTGCGCGCGCGCAAATGGCGGTAAGCCGACTCGGTGTCGCGCGTACCGCTGGAGGTGCCCATCAGCTCGTCGAGCGTGAGCGAAAAATATTCGGCAATTCGGGCAAGCTTATCCACCTTTGGGGTGGAGCGTCCGTTCTTCCAATCGGTAAAGGTCGAGGCGGCAATTTTCGTGGCTTTTGACACTTGATAAACCGTTGCGCCCTTCTCATGCAGGAGACGTTCAAAAATCGAGTATTCCATTCCTTTTTCTCCTTGTTTTGGCAAAATTATACAATTCTCTCTTGATTGTTTTGTGTAAAGCATAGAATGTCAAGAAAATGCGAAATACCACTTGACAATGGTTCGGAAATCCGATATAATGTGTGTACCAACAATATTATAACGGATTCCCGAAGATTTGTCAATAGAAATCGATAAATTTCGACAATTTTTTTGAAAATCCTAAAAAAATCGACATTTTATTACGGATTTGCGAAACAGAAAGGGGAGTGAAAAAATGACGCAAGAGGAAGAAATGAGAGTACGGGAGACGGCACGAAATTATTTGTGTGGATATCAGTTGTGTTTGGATATGTTAAAATTGCGAAAGTACGAAAGAAAGCGAGCCGCAAAATTCGACGAGCTTTGCGATTGCGAGGATATTCTGGCGGGCGACGAGGCCTATTGGAAAGCGCGAATTTTTGAGATCGCCACCTTTTTGGGGAAAATGAAAAACGGGAGAGAAAAGATGCTTCTGTATTACCGCTACGTCAAGGGCGAGAGCATCGAGCGCGCCGCAGGACTCTTGGGGATCTCACGCCGCACGGCATACCGTTTGTGGAATCGAGCACTCCTTTCGGCAGGGCTTCTTTTGGAGCACACAAATCCACAGTATGTACACTCGCACAAGATGATGGAAGAAATTTGATACATATAAAAAGGAAGGGCATCGTATATTTCAACGATACCCTGTATTGCGAGTGGCCGCAAAAAGTAGTTTGTGACTCCCAACGTAGAATAACTATTGTCGAACAGTCACCGCGCTTGCGCGATGTTTATCTCCTCACTACGCCCGCCACAATGGATGATTTATGTGTCGGCCCTGCAAATACCAAAAAGAATTTATGTACAATCAGCAAGATTGAAAACCGTTTTATTTTTGCCGATTGCGTGGCGATATGCCTGATATGCACCGCCTGATCTATGGCTTATAAAGCAAATTACAAGGTCTGCTTTTTCAACCATCCATCGGTTTCGGTGAGATATTGCATATCTTGGTGGAGCACTTTCAATTTCGGGGTAAATAATGGCGTCATACTGTGCCGTTTTGTCTTTCAGGCTATTTTCGCGAGCGATGTACGGCGTAATATAGATCAACTTTGTGTTTGGATGTGTCGTCTGATACTTTTTGCAACAACAGTACGCAAAATCATCAAAAGCACCGTAACCGCCCAAAAAGAACTCCGTGGGTCTGTCGCCTACGGCATCTTCCAAAAGAGAAAGTAGTTGCGTCTCGCATTTTTCCGCTTTTGTAAATTGGGAATGTCCGAAAAAAGTAACGATCATAGAAAAACGTCCCCGAAAAATAAAAAGTGCGCCAACCGAGGTTGACGCACGAAAAACGCAAATCCCGATTGCCGCTACGCAAACTTAAACAGATCAGGTTATACACCGTAATACTACCTAATGGAATTTGCATTTTTGCCAAATTCAAAGGTAGTATAACCCCAAAAAGGTATGGTATCCCCTTGGTGGGGAAAATACCCGATCTGGAAAAT
The DNA here is from genome assembly GCA_045594745.1 of Eubacteriales bacterium. Lineage (GTDB taxonomy): Bacteria > Bacillota > Clostridia > Oscillospirales > CAG-272 > UMGS1865. Next base: position 3,154 of record JAZNZC010000123.1, on the reverse strand, counting down.
ATTAAGTTTACGTAGCGTATTTATTATACCACAAAAAGTACAGTTTGTAAAGATGTTTGCAAAAAAAACTTTACGAATAACCATCGGTCCCCTTCTTACTTACAAACTATCTTCAAAAACAAAAAGTGCGCCAACCGAGGTTAGCGCACAAAAAACGCAAACCCCAATTTGTTGCTACACAAATTTATGCAAAACGGAACACTCACGTATCCATACACCTACATAGACGGGAATCTGCATTTTTATCAAATTCACTATGTAGATAAGAAAAAAGATACAGTTATCCCTATAAAGGGAAGATACCGTTTCGCATAATATTAAATTTGTGTAGCACATTTATTATACCACAAAAAGTACCGCTTGTAAAGATGTTTGCAAAAAAAACTTTACGGATAACCATCGGCCCCCTTCTTACTTACAAACTATCTTCAAAAACAAAAAGTGCGCCAACCGAGGTTAATGAACAATTTTTGAAAAATCAAAAAATCTTTCAGTAGAATTGAATAAAACAATGGCAATCTATTGAATAACTTGGAGAGTTTGATTCGCTTTGATGAGACGAACAAACTCTCCCTCTTTTCATCTTCTTTTCCTTGACAATACCAAGTAAATATGATACAATAAAAGGGAAGAATGAAGAGAAAGACACAGAGTGTCTTTGGAGGAATCATGAAGAAAAAATTACTTGCAATCGATGGCAATAGCATCCTCAACCGCGCGTTTTATGGCGTCAGACCTCTTTCGACCAAGGACGGTTTTCCCACCAACGCCCTTTACGGTATGATCAACATGGTCAGCCGCCAGGCGGAGGCCGTGAATCCCGACTATTGCGCGGTCGCGTTTGACCTCAAAGCACCTACCTTCCGTCACAAAATGTATGATGCCTATAAGGCAGGCAGACACGCCATGCCCGAGGAACTCGCACAGCAATTCCCCGTGGCAAAGGAGATCCTTGCGGCTTTGGGTTACCACGTTCTCTCACTTGAGGGTTACGAGGCGGATGATATCCTCGGTACGCTCGCGCGTATGAGCGCCGAGGCCGATTGCGAGGCATATCTGATGACAGGAGACCGCGACGCGCTCCAGCTCATCGGTTCCAATGTTCACGTCCTGCTCGCCACCAACAGTGAGACGGTGGATATGGACGAGGCAAAATTTCTTGAAAAATACACCGTGCCGTCTTCGACCTTTGTCGACGTCAAAGCCCTGATGGGGGATAGCTCGGATAACATTCCCGGCGTGCCCGGCATTGGTGAAAAGACTGCCATCAAGCTCATTTCCGAGTTTGGTTCTCTTGACGGCATTTACGAGCATCTTCCCGAGGCGAAACTGATGCCTTCGGTAAAAACAAAATTGGAAAGCGGACGCGAGAGTGCATATCTCTCGCAAACGCTTGCGCGTATCTGTCAAACCGTTCCGCTTGAGGAATCTTTGGAGTCCCTTGCAAACGAGGGCATCAACCGCGCAGAGTTGCGCCGCTTGCTCCTCTCTTTGGAGTTTTCGGTTTTCATCAAGCGCTTTGGACTTGATGTCGAACCCACGCCTGAAGAGAAAACAACCGCGCCCGTTACGGTAGCACCGCTGGATCGTGCAAAGCTTTCATCTCTTGATGTCGTTGCTCTTGATTACAAGGACGACAAGCTCACCCTTTCCGACGGTACCACTGTTTGGGAGTGCGCCGATGGGGAAGTCTTTGCGCGCCTTAGCGACAAGACGATCGTTTGCCACGACTCTAAATCGCTTTATAAAATTCCGACACTTGCATTTTTGCGTGATTGTCGTGTATATGACTTGATGCTTGGCGCGTATCTCGCCAACTCTTCCAAGAGCAATTTCGATCTTTCGGGACTTGTTTCCGATTACCTTGGCGAGGTGATGTCAGTGGACGTTCCGTCCGCGGCGTATATCGCGCGCTTGTATCCGCTCATCAAGAGCGCCGTTGAAGAAAGCGGACAAGCAGATCTTATGAATAATCTTGAAATGCCTTTGGCGTTGGTGCTTGCCGATATGGAAGCTGCAGGCTTCCGCATCGACCGCGAGGGCAATGCCAAATACGGCGAGCAGCTCACCGCAGTTGCCGAAGCGCTCGAGGCGCAAATTTATTTCCACGCAGGGCAAGAATTCAACATCAATTCTCCCAAGCAGCTTGGTGAAATTTTGTTTGACGTTCTCGGCTTGCCGCACGCTAAAAAGACAAAAACGGGATATTCAACCAATGCCGAAATTTTGGAAAAACTTCGACCCGCACATCCCATCGTGCAGGATATTCTCGACTACCGTCAAGTCACAAAGCTGCGGAGCACCTACGTTGAAGGACTGCTTAAGGTCGCCGACGAAAACGGACGCGTGCACACACATTTCAAGCAGACGGGCACTGCCACAGGCAGACTTTCCTCGACGGAACCAAACCTGCAAAACATTCCCGTGCGTACCGAGCTCGGTCGAGAATTGCGCCGTTTCTTCCTGCCCGAGAACGAAGATTACGTTATCATCCACGCCGATTATTCGCAAATCGAATTGCGACTCTTGGCGCACATTTCAAACGATGCCAATATGATAAGAGCCTTCCGCGAGGGCGTGGATATTCACACCTCTACCGCCGCAACCGTGTTTGGCGTTGACGAATCTGCGGTCACATCCGAGCTTCGCAAGAGGGCAAAGACGGTCAACTTTGGCATTATGTATGGCATTGGCGCCTTCTCTCTCTCGGATGACATCGGTGTTTCCCGCGCCGAGGCACAGGCCTATATCGATCAATATCTTGCCGGATACCCCGGCATTGATGCCTATCTCAAAGAAACCATCCAAAAAGCCTACGAGGATGCATTCGTTACCACGCTCTTCGGACGCCGCCGTTACATTCCCGAGCTCAAGGCAAGCAACGGAATGCAACGCAAATTTGGCGAACGCGTGGCAATGAACAGCCCCATTCAGGGCACTGCCGCCGACATTATCAAGCTCGCAATGGTGCGTGTTCATAATCGGCTAAAGGAAGAGGGCATCGATGCCCGACTCATCCTGCAAGTGCACGATGAGCTCCTTATCGAGGCGCATCGCTCTGTCGCCGACCGCGCCCGCGAGATCCTCAAGCACGAAATGGAAAACGCCGTCACTTACTCCGTCCCCCTCGACGTAGACATTCAAAGTCGGATCG
>JAZNZC010000122.1:0-31393 GCA_045594745.1 Eubacteriales bacterium | reverse complement strand
CCTCTTCTAATTTTATTACGCCGCGCGCAATTTGGTATCGATTACGGGACAGAAGAAATAAACAACCTCAACATAGGTGTTTTCCTCGTAGGCGACCGACAGACTGGGTAAAGGCGCGAGCACGACCTCAACGTAGGGAGTAGGGTTATAATGTTCCTTGCTGGAAATCGTTCCGCCACCCGTGATGTTGCCAAACATTTCACCCCAACCGCCGTAATAGTTCAGATATTCCTGAAAATCGTTGTAGTGATTGTAGGTATAAAAGAGGTAACGTTCGTTGGGATCGATGATGGTGTCGCCGTTTTTATCGTAGCGAGCGTAAACAATGCGTGCCGCACCGCGGGTGATCTCTGTACCGTCGTTGTAAATAACAGAGGGATATTTCGGATCACAATCGGTACCCGTTGTGCCAATGTCGATCTCATAATAGGTGAGGTTACCGCCGCATCCACTGATGTCGGGGAGCTTTGGCTCGTAAGGGTAGTCGCGCGTGTTGCCGCTGAATTTAGTATTGTTCAAACGGAGATATTCGCCCCAAATACTTTCATGGGGCTCGGTTTTTTTGTCTTTGACGTAGTTTGCAGGTACGCTGCCAAAGGCGTAGACGTATGCGGCAACCTCTTCGAGGGTGATGTACGCGCCGCCGCGATAGATTTCCATTACGGTCTCGCCGTTTACGTCAACCAAAACATAAACATTGTTATCGATAAAGGATGTGACCGAATTGCGGATGTATTTGCCATCCTGCATGGGGCGGTTTTCAGCCACCACAGGGGCTTGATCGGGAACGGTCAGGCTTCCGGACATAAAACCGTGCTGCGAGCGCCAGTAGGCGTCCTCGGCGCTCTCTGCGGGCTTGTAGTCAGCGTAGAAATCCTCGGCGGAAACTCCCTCGTATATGTCGGGAGACTCGGGGGAAAAGACCTCTTTGCGAACAACGGTGATGACTACGCTGTCTTCATTGTCGCCGCAACGAGCGGTTACAACAACCTCTCCTACGTAATTTGCAGAGACAAGACCGTCATCGTCAACCGTGACGCGAATGTTGGATGCCGACCAAGTGACGTCTCCCTCAATTTTCTCGGGAGATTTGAGAGAAAGCTGTAATTTTCTTCCCACCTCTATCGAAACTTGCTCGGGGCCATCGATCTCTACCACGCAGTTGCTCTGCGTTTGAGGGGGAGCAGGATCGTTGAGAATATTGCAGGAACACAGCGGCGCGGCAACAACAACCAACACCAAAAAGAGCAGTAATATTCGTTTTGTGATGTGCATAAATTTACCTCGTTTGTTTCTTACCTATACATTATAGCACGAGAGAGAGGGAAAGTCAATATTTGATAATAAAAAAGGACCCACCCCGAAGGGTGGGCCGGAAGGGTTAGATTCGATTAGTCAACAGGTTTGTAAACAACCTCGATGGCAGTAACACGAACCTGCTTGCCGTTAGAACCATTCTTCACGGAGTTAAGAACCACGGAAGAGCCGGAAACATCAATAGTCTGATTGCAGATATCGGTGTCAGTACCGTCAACGCAGAGGAAAGCATAAGTGCCGGTTACAGTAGTAATCTTAATGGAAACAAGCTCATAACCCTCGGGAACAGAAATGGTTATAGTTCCTGCAGGAGAATCGGTAGCATAGATGCGAATATGGTCACCGTCGTATGCCTTACCGGTGTTGAGGCCGCCATTGATTTTAACAGTTACTTTATCATCCAGGGTGAATGTTTGCTTTGTAGTGTTTTTGTCCCAACCAAGTTCTGTAATAAGCGCAGCAATTGTCTTGCTGGCAGTTACGGGAGCAGCGGGTGTGTCGCCGCCTTCGGGAGCAGCAGGAACCTTGTGATCAGTCATCTGACCGTTCTTCATCTGAGCTTTGCCGCTGTACTGACCAATGATACCATACATAGTGACTGTATCGCCAACAACGGGCTTAACTTCCAAATCACCATACTTTTTTTCGCCAACATTGAGACCGTAGAGGTAGAAAGTGTTACCGTCAGCATCCTTAATGATCATGTTGCCGTATGTAGTGTTATCAATAGAAACGATTTCGCCGGTTACATAGTACTGATCATCGGTGTACTTGTTGTGTGCACAACCCAAACCAAGGGTGTTTGCGCCGATAAGGGAGAGAGTGGAATCAGCTGCAGGAGCCTTAACGAGCCAGCCATTCTTCAGTTGAGCTGTGCCTTCGTATTGGCCAATGATACCATAAACGGTGATGGTATCGCCAACAGCGGGCTTGGTTTCCATAGCATCAAAGCGGATTGTACCATCGATGTTATACAGACCGTAGAGATACAGGGTATTGCCGTCGGCATCTTTAATGGTCATATTGCCATACGTGGGGTTTGCGATAGAAACGATTTCGCCGGTTACAAAGTACTTGCCCTCGGTGTAGACATTGTGTTCTTTGGAAGCGCCAAGCTCTGCGGCTTCTTTAACGGAGAGATTGGAGTTAGCTGCGGGATCTTCAACCGCGGGAGGATTTTCGCCTTCGCCTTCACCGCCCTCATCAGGAGTAGCAACGGTGTGAGCAACGAGCCAGCCGTTCTTCATTTGAGCGGTTTCGTTGTAGCGACCAAGAACACCATAAACGGTGATGGTGTCGCCAACAGCGGGTTTAACAGTCATAGCGTCGTAACGGTTTGCGCCGTCTGCAGAGTAGAGACCGTAGAAGTAGAGGGTGTTGCCTTCAGCATCTTTAAGGGTCATATTACCATACTTGTCGCTTGCAATAGACTCGATAACACCGGTTACAATGTACTTATCTTCGGTGTAGGTGTTGTGCTCTTTAGCTGCGCCAATGGTAGCAGCATCCTTGAGAGCGGTGGGAGTTGTGAAGGAGGTGATGTCAGCGTTCTTTACCTGAGGAGTGCCGTTGTATTGGCCAACGATACCGGAAAGTACTACGTAGTCGCCTGCAACGGGCTTAGCACCTTCGAATTCACCATATTTTTTATCACCAAAGTATGTGCCATAGATGGTGAGCTCGTTACCAAATTCATCGGTAATAAGCATATTACCATAGGTTGTATTGGTAACTTTAACAATGATACCAGCAACGATGTACTTTTCATCGGTATAGGTGTTGTGTTCTTTAGCTGCACCAATTTCAATGATATCCTTAACAGGAGTGATAACCTTGGAGAGCTTAAGGGTGTAGGTTGCGGTCTTGGTTACTTGGCCGCAGGTTGCGGTAAGAGTGAGAGTTACTTCGGTTTTTCCGTCGGGAACGGTAATGGTGAGCTTGTTGCCGTTAACAACAACAGCTGCGTTGTTGGATTCCCAAGCGAAGGTAACATCTTCTTTGTAAGCGGGTGCGGGGAGTTCAACTACAGCGTCTTTGCTGAAGGAGGTTTCGAAGGTTACTGCAGCAATAGAGTCGTCAACCTTATTTTCATCGGTCTTAACGATCTCTTTGATGTACTCAAAGCAATCTACGCTCATAGGAACGAGGTAATAATCAGAGCCGTACATAACGAGGACACCGGTTGCGTTTGCTTCCCAACCAAAGTGCTCTGCGTGAGCTTTATCAATAGCATCCTTGTCGGGGCTACCGATCGCGTTGCCATCTTTATCTGTAGTGATGGTGAGCGTGGTGGGGAAGTCGGTAATGTAGGTGCGGACGTAAGCGGTTTTGCCGTTCAGCTTGAAGTAGAGGTACTGAGAGTTTGCTACTTCGAGCACTTGAGTTCCGATTTCAACGCCCTTAATGGTTACGGGAAGACCTATGTATGCAGCAAGGCTTTCACCAGCAGCAAATTTCTCGGTGATGTCAAGAACGTCAACCTTTTTGATGGTCTTGTCAAGAATAGCAATTTCACCATCTTTGATTTCTTGCATATCACCGTAAGGAGTTACGGGACCTGTAACCTTAACGGTCATACCAACCTCAATACCCAACTTAGCAGGGTCTTGTTTGGTCTGATAGCAGTAGTAACCACCGGTTACGTCTGCGTCAGCGAGGAAGAGGTGGTTACGAGTGTTGCCTGCTTCCTTGGAGTTGATAGCAACAACGATACCTGCAATGGTAACAATTTCGTCCTTCTTTGCTGCCATGTACTCTTCGTGAGAAATGGCATCATAAAGCGGAACCATCAGGTTGAATTGCTTCTTTGCAGTGGTGCGGTCAAGTGCGGTGATAACAGCAGTCAAAACATAGGGAACATCCTCGGGAGATCTTTCGTCTACGTTTACAAGGTAGGTGTTGTCATCCTTCTTGGTGATCTTGACCTTGTCGGTGTTAACAGACCAAGTAATGTCGTAAGAAATGCCGCCAATGTTGGTTTTTGCGGACAATTCATAGTCGGTAGAGGTGATGGACATGTCCTTGTACACATTGTAGATGTAGTCAGCAGCCTCATTTACATTGATGCTGTCTCCGCGCAGAAGCTGGAAGTTTTCCAGGAACTGATTTGCGAAATCGCAGGATGTAAGGGTGGCTACACACAGAACAAGGGTCAACAGGACTACTAAGAGTTTTTTCATGGTGGTTTCTCCTTTTTTGTGTTTTTTGTTTTTTTATTTAATTTTTACAAATTAAATTCAGTTGATTGTGATTGCATCGAGCGTAAATACTTTGATTTGAATTTGCGCCTCGGTTTTGCCTGTGGGAGTGAAGGACTCGATGATTCCTGAGACGTCGATGGTCTTGCCAATAAATCTGTCGGCAGTTACCAATTCGCCGTTCTCACGCAAAACAACGGTGCGAACGGTGAAGGTTGCGTCGTCCTTTGTGCAGGTCAGCGTAAGAGCACCCTTGTCGTCGCCGTCTAGGGTGGTGTAGCTGTTAACAACCGTCAGCCCCTTGATGGTAGCCGCGGTGTAAAGAGCCAACCTGTTATTTGCAATGGATACAACCTCATCGCCAACGGTTACGTCGGTTGTGCCGGTGGTAAAGTCTTTGAGATCGGTGATCTCGGTGTAGTGAATGAGTTGCTCTGTTTTATTCAAGTGCGTGTATGTGGGATCGCCCGGCTTCATTTGGTCGTATTCCAAGCCGGAAATTTGATAAGCGTTAACAACCTCGGAGTATTGGAAAGAACCTACAATATAAACGGAGTTGCCTGCTTTCAAAAATCTCAAGGCACTGGTGGCCATGTTGTAGCCGTAGTAGACTTGCATGCCGTAGTATTTATCATCCTCGACGTCATACTCTTGCAAATAGAGCGTAGTGCCGCCGGATCCTTGGGTGATGACACCCTCAACTGCTACCTTAACGCCTACATACGCATCGCGATTGGTTTGAAGCTCCTTGATAGAAACCGGAATTGCAGCTCCGTAAGGATAGGAAGGATCCTGATCCTTGGAGTGAACGTAGAGTTCTTCCTTGGATGCTTGGTTTAGCGCTGCCATACAGGTCGTGCCATAACGGTTTTGACCGGAGTTGGAAGCTACTGCATAGCCGTTTTGCAGAATTTCAATGTTGAGGTTGCGCCAATCGCTTGCTTCGTCTGTTTTGTACCAGATCCACAAGAGGTGACGGCCGTTGCTGTCGGTTTCCCATTGATCGGTATCAGACTCGAGCATAATAGCGTAGGCGTTTTTCAGTTTTTCCTTTGTGTGGTTGGCTGCAGCCTTGCCCCATTCTTCGATTTTACCCGTCGACTCGGGGGTGTTAACTGCAAGATATCTTGCTTTTACCACACCATCGGGGAAATCCTCGGATCTTTCCACATAGAAATGCGTGGTATCACCGTCGATAAAGGATTTGACTGTTGCCTCAATTTTGCGAGTGGTGGATGCCATATCCAGCTTGGTTTCTGCTACGTAGTCAACGTGCTTGCCGTTTTGAAACAGAGTGCAAGCACTCATGCAGGGAAGAAGCATCAACAAAGCCAAAAGACATGCTACCAAACGGATCATTCTGGGGGCGGGGGTTACCCGCCCTGTTTTCAGAATTGCGTTTTTCATAACAACGAAAAATATTATTTACCAATTTGCTGGTTACATTCCTTAACTGCCTTTTCGAATGCTGCCTTGATACCTTCGGCGGTAGCGCAGCTTGCATCAGTCAAGCAGAATTCCATCAGTTCACCAACCTCGTCACGAGCTGCGGAAGAGCCGTTGAACGCGGGGGAGGTGTAGTAAGCATTTGCTTGCTCCAGTGCAACCTTGGTTGCCAGAAGAGGAAGACCGTCATAACCGTCTGCTGCGGCGAGTTCTGCTGCATAAACGGCATTGTCAGTAACGTTTTCAAGTACCGGAATATAACCGGAAGCCATACCGAATTCAGCTTGGAAGTTAATGTTGGTGGTCAGGAACTTAACGAAGAGCCAAGAAGCGCGAACTTCTTCGGGATTGCTCTTCTTAAAGATGCAGAGAGAAGGACCCTGGGAAATTGCCTTGGGGTTTTTGGAATCTACCTGCGGAATGGGAGCGATACCAACTTCAAATTTGGGTTTGCCATTAGCGTCTTTGGGAATTTGGTTCTTTGCACCTGCAGAAGAACCAATGCACATATAGCAGTTGCCTTCCTCGGTGGGATCCTTTGTGAAGAGAGCGGAGGTGTAGCCGCCGGAAAGCTCTTGGGTGTTCAACCAACCTTTTTGATACCAATCTCTAAATGTTGCAACAAATGTGCGGTTTGTTTCATTGTCGAACAGGAAGTGATCACCGGTTGCGCTTGTGTAGGGAGAACCATATTGTTCACACATGGTAATGAACCAGTTTGCCTCGGAGTCGTAGCCCAAAGGAGTGCTATCAGGGTCAATCCCCTTGATTGTTTCGCATACCGTTGCCATTTCTGTCCAAGTGGTAGGGACGGGAATATTGTGCTTGGTGAAGAAATCTTTGTTGTAGTAGAGAACTTCGGTGGATTTGGACATAGGCAGCGTGTACATTTTGCCGTCGCCATATGCTTTGCCTTCGTTGTAGTAACCATCAATAAAGTTATCGATCTGTGCCTGCGTCAGGCCGAGAATTTCGGTGCTGCCGTCTGCACGGGTAACAACCTCGGTGGAGGCGATGTACTCATCCAAAGTTTGAACAGCCTTAGCAATGTTGTAGAGAGCTACGTGGTCGGGATAGCAGTATGCGATGTTGGGTTGGTCCTGGGAATTGATCTCTGTACGGATCTGATCGCGGACGTCATCATAGCCGCCAACCTGCTTGTGCTCGATCACGATGTCGGGGTAAAGCTTGTTGAATTCTACAATGTACTTTTCAAGTACTTCGCGCAGGTTTGCGCCCATAGTGTGGTAGAACGTGATGTGGATCTTGCCATCATCTTTGCCAAACAGATCACAAGATGTTGTGGCAAGTACGGGGATTGCCAGCAGAGCGATTGCCAGCAAAAGGGATAAGATTCTTCTTTTCACGGTAGAAGTTCCTCTCTTTCTAAAATTTGTTTTCTATAATGTACAGCCGGGGAGCTGCAATTACCTGTGGTGTGTATTAGCCTTTGATACCGCTTCTCGAAACGCCCTTCATAATGTACTTACGAAGGAAGATGAACACGAGGAAGAGGGGGGCGGATACGATGGCAACGGCTGCCATCTGTACGGGAATGTTTACGTCGCCCGTTGTAGTTGTAAAGGCGTTACGCAAGCCGTTTGTTATGAGTCGGTGCGCGTCGTCGTTTGCAACCAGTCGAGGCCACATATAGGAGTTCCAAGCACCCATCATCTTAAGAATGGTGATGGAAATGAGGGTGGGCATTGCCAGGGGGATCATAACCTTCCAAAGGTATTTGATGTCGCTGGTGCCGTCTACCTTTGCTGCCAAATACAGCTCGTTGGGAATCTGCAGGAAATTCTGGCGGAGCAAGTAAATATAGAAAACACTTACGAGGAAGGGAACGATCAAAACGGTAAAGGTGTTTTTCCAGTCGCCCATTGCCACAAGTAACGGAATACCGAGCTCGCGACCAAGCGTTCTCAATCCCAAGAAGTCACTAATGGTTTGGTAGTTGGTAATGGTGAAGAGCTCACCGGGGATCATCATGGTTGCGAGTAGCGCTGCGAAGAGCGCATTTTTGCCCTTGAATTCAAGGCGAGCAAAAGCAAACGCAGTAATGACGGTAATGACCAGAGAAAGCACGGTGGATACCAAACCAACGTAGAGGGTGTTGGAGAAAAGTGTACCGAGGTTTGCGGTATTAAATGCTTCTACGTAGTTGTACCAAACAATTTTGTTTGGCCACAGCGTTTGCACCGGCAAGCGGTATTCTGCCAATTCCTTTACGGAGGAGATGAGCATAAAGTAGAAGGGAAAAACGATAATCAGTGCCATAATGATGAGGAAAACATACAAGAAGATCTGCACCAAAATGCGCATTACGCGTTGGCGCGATTGCTCTTTTGCAATGTCCGCCTCAAATACGAGCGATTTCTTTTGATCTGCCATACTGTCACCTCCTTAATAGTGCGTGTTCTTCTTGCTGATATAGAGGTTCAGCATTGTGACCACAAAGATGATTCCAAACAGAATCAGAGCAGCGGCGCTGGCACGTCCTTGGTTACTGATCAAGGAGTCGTAAATGTATCCCACCATTGTGTTCAGACGCCTTGCGTCACCCGCAGGTCCCATATCCTCGCCGAAAATACCAACAATGCTGGAGTATTCCTTAAATCCGCCAATAAAGCCTGTGATGACAACGTAGGTGATCATAGGGGAGAGAAGCGGAACGGTGATGCGTGTAAAGGTACGCAGGCGGGATGTGCCATCTACCTTTGCAGCATCATAGTATTGCTTGTTGACACTCTGCAGACCGCCCAAGAGTACGAGGATCTTGAAGGGGAGTGCGTTCCAAACAATGTAGATGACCATAACGGTCATATTAGCAAGTTTAGTGGAACCAACGTTGATCCAGTTGATGGCTTCGCCACCAAAAAACTCGATCACGTTGTTAATGATACCCGCAGTAACAATCAACTCGTTTTCACCACCAAAGTTATTGCCGACCATATTGAACATTGCGGCAAATACCATGCCGATTGCGATGGAGTTGGTTACGTAGGGCAGGAAGAAGATTGTTTGCAGCAATCTTCTAAAGGGTTTGATTGCGTTGAGGCAGACCGAGATGATCAGTGCGAGAACGGTGGAGATCGGCACAGTCAGTACGCACAACAGAATGGTGTTGGTCAGGCAGTTGATAAAGCCTTGGTACTTGACAACGCTTATGAAGTTTCCAAAACCGAACGCGAATGTTTCACCGCCAACAACGGCCAAGTTGTTATAACCTTCCAAGAAAGCCATGCGAACCGTATTGAAGATCGGCCATGCGGTAAAGATCAACAAAAGTATGATCGCGGGCGAAAGATATAACCACGCCTTCCACGGATGTTTACTTCCTACCATAGCGCCTCACCTCAAGATTTCGAATACTTTCTCTTCAGAGCTGCGGTCATGAAGTCGTCATCGTTCTGTGCGGGAACAACAATACGTTTTTCATCCGCCTTGCTGAACAGAAATACCTTGTGGGGCTTGAGGTTAAAGTGAACGGTTGCAGCGCCGGTGTCGATCTTGCAGTCACCGTCGATGATAGCACGAACGGTGGGGTTGCAGGATTGTGCATGCTTTGCAACTACGCTTGCATCACGGCCCATAACCTCAAGGGAGGTCAGGTCGCAAGTCATGCGGCCGTTTTCTGTGGGGATGAAGCCCTCGGGACGAACACCAACGGTTACGAGCTGATCGGCTACACCGTCAACGTCGAGTACGGATTCTTCACCGATGTAAAGCTTGCCGTCCTTGACCTCGCCATCAAACACGTTGATGGGGGGAGTGCCCAAGAACTTTGCAACGAACAGGTTGGTGGGATTGTCATAAACCTCTTGCGGCTTACCAACTTGTTGAATGACACCGTCTCTCATAACAACGATCATATCAGAGATGCTCATAGCCTCTTCCTGGTCGTGAGTTACGAAGATGGTGGTGATGCCGGTCTCCTTTTGGATGCGGCGGATCTCTTCACGCGTTTGCAGACGCAGACGGGCGTCGAGGTTGGAGAGGGGCTCGTCGAGCAGGAGAACGCCCGGCATTTTGACGAGTGCACCAGCGAGTGCAACACGCTGTTGCTGACCGCCGGAGAGTGCGTTGGGCTTTCTCTCCATCAATTCGTCGATCTGTACCAACTTAGCTGCTTGGTAAGCTCTTTCCAGCATTTCTTTTTTGGAGAGCTTGTCGGAGCCTTTGAGGTTTTGCAGAGGGAACAAAATGTTCTGCTTAACTGTCAGGTGGGGGTAGAGTGCGTAGTTTTGGAATACAAGACCGACTCCGCGGCTTTCTGCCGGGAGGTTGGTGACTTCGTTATCACCAAAGTAGATCTTACCGCCCGAAACCTTTTGCAAGCCGCTGATCATGTAGAGCGTGGTGCTCTTGCCACAACCGGAGGGGCCAAGCAGACCGATCAGCTTGCCATCCGGAACCGTGAAGGTGAAGTTATTCACCGCCATGAACTCTTGCTCGCGTTTGTTACGGGGAGGGAAGATCTTTGTTACGTTTTCCAATACAACTTTCATACAAGACTTCCTTTCTGTTCGCTTATATAATTTTTTGATTGCTCACGAATGTTGTTCTTTTTCTGCCACCGACTCGGCGTGCAGTTTTTTCTTGTACTCCAAAAGCTCTTCGGGGGAGTCGAATATCATTTGGCTGGCAAAGTCAACGGTGACCGTTCCCGCCAGCATATCGTGCAAGGGGGTGTTTGCCTGCGTAAAGATCAGGAGTGCTACCTGCGCCACAATCAGTAGAAGCAACAAGACCAAAGTAACGATGCTTGCTGTTCCGAGCAGCAGGGAGACCAAAACGAACACGGGGATCATTGTTTCCACCGCGTACTTTCCAAGAACCGTGCGGACAAGCAGAATAATGGGGGAAATCTTGACGCCGTCCATTCGCATCACGGCTACGCCAAAGATCTTCTTTCCAACGGTTTGTCCGTTTTTGAAGAGCAGAGGGACTGCGAATTCCAAAATGAGATGCGAAATCAGGATGGAGAAGGTGAGAACGAGCAAGATCAGTTGGTTGACCATTCCGTATGCATAAAGATAGTCTTTATCCGCAAAAAGTGCCTCGGTTGCGTTGTTGTATGTCGCTTTTTGTTCCTCGGTCAGAGCGGTGTAACGTTCTTCGGTCAACGTAAAGGCGAGTGCGCCGTCAAGTTCTTCTTTCGTTAAAAAAGCATCGAGCCCGTATTCTTCTGCATAATGAGCACAAAGCTCGGTCATCTTGTTCTGCTGAGCATCGATGCCAAGCACGGTGGAAAGCAGAAAGGCGATTCCAACTGCGGCGATGCAAAACAGGATAATATCACACAAAAAAGCCGAGATACGTTTCCACATACTCGCTTTTTGCAAATCATAAATCATAGAAAGTCCTCCGCGCTATTGCAACTGTCCGCGCAGGCGCGGACAAGAGACGCGGGGGCCCCGCGTCTCTCAATAAATTACTGATTATATTATAACACTAATACCTTCCAAAAAGCAACAGTCTTTTCCTTTTTTAGATAACTTGACCGAAAAATCGGCATTGTGCACAATCACACTTCAGCAAGGTACAGTGGCGCACCTCAAAAAGCGATCGAAAAGGGGAGCAAAATCCGCTCCCCTTGTGTATTTTGCGAAAAAATTGTGCATTTTGACGCAAGATATATGCTGCGCATTATTTCGTCATTTTTTCCTGCTTTACCTTCTTGTCCACTACGTGGCGGGATGCCAGCTCGCGGTGGATGTCCTCAAGGGAGATGCCCGCTTCGATCATCAGCACCATTACGTGGTAGGCAAGATCTGCAATTTCATAAATGGTTTCTGCGCGATCCTGTGCTTTTGCGGCAATAATGACCTCGGTAGATTCCTCGCCAACCTTTTTGAGGATCTTATCCAAGCCCTTTTCAAAGAGGTAAGTGGTGTAAGAGCCTTCCTTTTTGTCGATCTTTCTGCCTTCGATAAGCTTCATCAGGCCTTCATACGAGAACTCCTGCAACTCGTCGCTTTCCCAAACGGGGGCTTCAAAGCAAGAGTCGCTGCCTGTGTGGCAAGCAGGGCCGTCTTTTTCAACCACAACAACGAGAGCGTCCTTGTCGCAGTCGGCTGTGATAGAAACGATGTGCTGATAGTTGCCGCTGGTCTCCCCCTTGAGCCACAACTCCTTTCGTGAACGACTCCAAAAGCAGGTCAAGCCCTTTTCCATAGAGATCTGCAGGCTTTCTTTGTTCATATATGCCAGCGTGAGCACCTTTTTGGTTACGGCATCCACAACGACGGCGGGGATGAGCCCCTCGCTGTCAAATTTTAATTCGTTAATGTTCAACATAGTAATCTCCATTCCGCCGCCACGCGGCGGCACAAAATAATGATGAAATTCCAGTGTCGCTTGCGACAAAAATGGGTTGGCCCCCATTTTTAGGGAATTTTGCGCATGAAAGCGGTGCATCTTGGCTTTTTGTTTGCGAAGCTTTCACGCTTTACTCCTTGGTTCACAGACGTGCGGGGATGCCCGCTTCCGCCATTTTTTCTTTCAGATCCTTGATGCTGACCTCGCCGAAGTGGAAGATTGAGGCCGCAAGTCCCGCATCTACGCGCGGGAGAGTGTTAAAGAGGGTGATAAAGTGTTCAATGCATCCCGCGCCGCCCGAGGCGATGACGGGAACAGAAACAGCCGAGCAGACAGCCGCGAGCATTTCGAGATCAAAACCGCCCTTGACGCCATCGGTATCGATGGAGTTGAGCACGATCTCACCCGCGCCCGAATCGACGCCACGGCGGATCCATTCGATGGCTTCCATACCCGTGTTTTCTCTTCCACCCTTGGCAAAAACGCGAAAGACACCGTCAACGCGTTTGACGTCGGCGGAAAGCACTACGCATTGATCGCCGTAGCGTTTGGCTGCTTCATAAATGAGAGAGGGATTGCGGATAGCACCCGAGTTGACGCTGACCTTATCTGCACCGCATTTGAGCACGCGGTCAAAGTCATCGAGCGTGTTGATGCCGCCGCCAACGGTGAGGGGAATAAAGACACTTTTTGCGGTTTCGGTGAGGATGTCGGTAAAGAGAGCTCTGCCCTCGGCAGATGCTGTGATGTCATAAAAAACAAGCTCGTCAGCTCCGTTTGCGCTGTAATATTTGGCAAGCTCTACGGGCGAGGAAACATCCGCGAGTCCTTGAAAGTTTACTCCTTTAACCACTCGTCCGTCCTTGACATCAAGGCAAGGGATGATGCGTTTGGTGATCATTTTGTTACCTCCACGGCTTCTTTCAAATCAATCGCGCCCGTGTAATAGGCTTTGCCGATGATGGCACCGTAAAGCCCCATCTCGTTGAGCTTTTTGACGTCATCAAGAGAGGAAACACCGCCCGATGCCACGATCTGCATAGAGAACTTTTTGGATAGCGAACGGTAGAGTTCAAGGTTGGTACCCATCATAGCGCCATCCTTGGAAATATCAGTGCAAATGACGGTTTTTACGCCTACGTTCTGCATTTGACGGAAGAAATCCTCGGCTAAAAGATCGGTTTTCTCGATCCAGCCCTTTACGGCAACGTAGCCGTCCTTGAGGTCGGCACCTACGGCAATGCGCTCGCCGTACTTCTCGACAGCGTCTTTTACGAAATCGAGATTGCCAACGGCTGCCGTGCCGAGAATGACTCGATCGATGCCTGCCGAGAGGTAACGGTCGATGACATCCATTGTGCGAATACCGCCGCCGATCTCGCAAAAGAGCCCCGACGTGGCTTTGATTTTACAAACGGTATCAAAATTCGGTGTTGTTCCGCTTTTTGCGCCCTCCAGATCCACAATGTGAATACACGTAGCGCCAGAGGCGGCAAAATCGGCGGCGACGGACGCGGGATCGTCGCTGTAAACAGTCATTTGTGCATAGTCGCCCTTGTAAAGGCGAACCGCTTTACCTTCATAGAGGTCGATTGCGGGGAAGAGTTTCATTTTAATCTCCATTCCGCCGCCACGCGGCGGCACAAAATAATGATGAAATTCCCGTGTCACCTGCGACAAAAATGGGTTGGCTCCCATTTTTAGGGAATTTTGTGCGTGAAAGAGCTGCACCTTGGCTTTTTGATTGCGAAACTTTCACGCTACTACCTCCCATTCGCAGAATGCGCGCAGGATAGAGAGTCCCACCTCACCGCTTTTTTCGGGATGGAATTGACATCCCATTACGTTGCCGCTTGCAACCGCAGCAGTCAGAGGTGCGCCGTATTCGGACGTTGCAATTACAGCATCGTCGCAATCGGCTGCATAAAAAGAATGTACAAAATAGACAAAGTCTCCCTCTTTCAAATATTTGAAAAGGGGATCGGGGCGTGTGAAATGCAGGGAATTCCAACCGATATGCGGAATTTTCAATCCCTTGGGAATGACGTCGGCAATGGGACGAACCGAGCCCTTGATGAGTCCGAGTCCCTCGTGCTCGCCGTATTCAAAGCTGCGCTCAAACAACATTTGCATCCCAAGGCAAATACCCATAATGGGCTTGCCGCGGGCAGCTTCCTCTTTTACAAGGTCTGCCATTCCGCTCTCGCGCAGCTTGCGTGCGGCGTCCTCAAACGCACCCACGCCGGGCAAAATAATGCGATCGGTGGCGCGAATGACGGCGGGATCGGACGTGACGACAGCTTCTGCTCCGATAGCAGAAAAGGACGAAGCAAGCGAGAAGAGATTACCCACGCCGTAGTCGATGATAGCGATCATGAGAGCACTCCCTTCGTTGAGGGGATGTCGTTTGCAAAGAGGGGGTCTATGGCAACGGCATCGCGCAGACTGCGCGCCACCGATTTGAAGGTTCCCTCGATGATGTGGTGCGAATTTTTGCCTGCGAGCTGGCGAATGTGCAAGGTACTTTGCGACGTGCGCACGAACGCGAGCCAAAACTCCTCGCAAAGCTCGGTGTCAAACGTGCCCACCTTTTCGGTGGGGATGTCGAGGGCATAACCAAGAAAGGCGCGCCCCGAAAGGTCAACCGCCGAGAGGATGAGGGATTCATCCATTGGCAGAATGGTATCCCCATAGCGGCAAATGCCGCGCTTGTTGCCAAGTGCTTCGGCAAAAGCAGTACCGAGAACGATGCCCACATCCTCAACTGTGTGATGGTCGTCCACCCAAGTGTCGCCCTTACATTCTACGGTCAGATCAAAGCGACCGTGACGGGCGAACAGGGTGAGCATATGGTCAAGAAAGCCGCAACCGGTATCGATTTTGGATGTTCCGTCGCCATCAAGGTTCAGGCAGAGGCGAATATCGGTCTCCGCCGTTTTGCGGCTGATCTCTTTGTATCTCATTGTTTGTTTTCCTCCAAAATATCTGCCACCGCATCGATCAGGGCTTGCATTTGTTCTTTTGTTCCCACGGTGATGCGGTTGTATTGTGCGATGAGGGGATTTGTAAAGTGTCGCACCAAAATTCCGCGCTCGCGTAGCTTTGCATAGAGTACGCCGCCGTCGATTTTTGGGTGCTTGGCAAAAATAAAATTGGTTTTCGAGTCGGTCATCTCAAAACCGAGTTTTTGCATAGCGTCTGTGCAAAAAACGCGGTTTTCGACCACCGTTTGGCAGTTTTTACGGGTGTAATCCTCGCAAGAAAGCGCACCGATACCCGCCGCCATTGTCATGGAATTGACGTTGTAGGGGTTGGTGGAGTACTTCACGGTATTCATATCGCGAATGAGGTCGGGGCACGCAATGCCAAAGCCGAGGCGTGCGCCTGCCATAGAACGAGACTTGGAAAAGGTTTGCGTAACGATCAAATTTTCGTATTTCCGCGTCAGAGGAGCGGCACTCTCACCACCAAAATCGACGTATGCTTCATCAATTACAACGATGTTGTCGGGGTTGGAAGCCACGATTCTTTCGATGTCCGAAAGAGGGAGCGCGATGCCCGTAGGCGCGTTGGGGTTGGCTATAAAAATGTTCTTGCCGATGCCGATATAATCCTCAACATTGATCGTAAAATCTGCGCGGAGCGGAATTTCCTCGTAAGGCACCCCGTTCAGCTCCGCAAAAACAGGATAAAAGCCGTAGGTGATGTTGGGGAACACGACGGGATGATCCTTATCGCAAAATGCCATAAAGGCAAAGTTGAGAATTTCATCCGAGCCGTTGGTAAAGAGGACTTCTTCCTTTGAAAAGCCGAACACGTCCTCAAAAATCGCGTGTAAATCGCGACATTCGGGGTCGGAATAGAGCTGTAATTTCTTTGCCGCCTCTGCCGCTTTCTCTACCGCGAGGGGAGCAGGCGGAAAGGGAGACTCGTTGGTGTTGAGCTTGATATATTGCATATCCTTTGGTTGCTCTCCCGGTGTGTAAGGCGTCAATTTTTGATACTTGTTGCTAAAAAAGCGGCTCATTTGTCATCCTCCAGGCGCACGGTGGCACTCTTTGCGTGTGCGGTGAGCCCCTCTTTGGTTGCAAAGTAAGCAACGTCCTCGGCAACACGGGCGAGCGCCTCGGCGGTGTAATAGGTGTACTGCGTTTTCTTAACGAAATCGTCCACCGAGAGGGGACTTGAAAACTTTGCCGTGCCGCTTGTGGGCAGGGTGTGGTTGGGGCCTGCAAAGTAGTCGCCAAGCGCTTCGGGGCAGTTGCGGCCCATAAAGATGGAGCCCGCGTGGCGGATGCTGTCGAGATAGTCAAAGGGGTTATCTACACAAAGCTCGAGATGCTCTGGAGCGAGTTCATTTGCAATGTCGATGGCGAGCGAGAGCGTGGGGGCAACGATGATCTTTCCGTTGTTATCGATAGACGTGCGTGCGATTTCGGCACGTTCCAAGAGGGGAATCTGAATTTCCAGCTCTTTTTGAACAGCCGCGGCGAGCTCTTCGGAGTCGGTCACAAGCACCGCGCTTGCCATTTTGTCGTGTTCTGCCTGTGAAAGCAGATCCGCCGCCGCGTGACGGGGATTCGTCTTGCCGTCGGCAACGATCAGAATCTCACTCGGGCCTGCGATCATATCGATGGAGACCTGACCGAACACCTGCTTTTTCGCTTCTGCTACATAGGCATTTCCGGGGCCGACGATCTTGTCAACGCGCGGAATGCTTTCGGTGCCGTATGCAAGAGCGGCAACGGCTTGCGCACCACCGACTTTGAAGATGCGGTCAATGCCTGCGATCTGTGCCGCGGCGAGGATGACGGGGTTCACTTTCCCATCCTTTCCGGGCGGGGTGACCATCACGACCTCGCGGCACCCCGCGATCTTGGCAGGAATGGAATCCATCAGCACCGTAGAGGGGTAGGCAGCCGTGCCGCCGGGGACGTAAAGTCCTGCGCGGTCAACGGGAATGACCTTTTGCCCGATGACGATACCGTTTTCATTATTGATGATAAAGCTATTGCGTACCTGACGCTCGTGGAATGTGCGAATGTTCTTTGCGGCGGCGCGCAGAATCTCCAAAAATTTGGGTTCAACCGCCGCTACGGCTTCTTCGATCTCCTCGGGCGTGACCGCGAGGGAAGAAAGCTTTGCACCATCGAATTTTTCACAGTATTTATAAAGTGCGGCATCTCCGTTTTTGCGTACGTCTGCGATAATGTCCGAGACAACGCCCTCTACGTTGATTGCCGATTCGGTGCGGGCAAAAATTTCATTGTTTGCCACCTCACCGTATTTGAGAATGCGGATCATAGTTTAGTCCTCCACTTGCAGCTGCCCGGCCAGGTGTGACGCGAGTGCCTTAATCTGTTCGTTTTTGAATTTGTAGCTTGCCTTGTTGGCAATGAGGCGTGCGCTGATGGGCACGATGGTCTCAATGACCTCAAGGTCGTTTTCCTTGAGCGTTGTGCCGGTCTCCACAATATCAACGATCACGTCCGAAAGCCCGAGGATGGGGGCGATCTCAATGGAGCCGTTGAGGTGGATGATGTCGATCTCGCGACTGCGCGATGCGTAGTAATCGCGTGCGATTTTGCTGAACTTTGTAGCAACGCGCAATGCACGGCGCGTGTCATCGCGAAAGCCCTTGGGGGCTGCCACAGCCATACGGCAAATGCCGGTCTTCATATCCAATAGTTCATATACGTCGGGCGTGTATTCAAGCAGAATATCCTTGCCTGCCACGCCAATGTCGGCGGCACCGCGCTCAACGTAAATGCTGACGTCCGAGGGCTTTACCCAAAAGTAACGAACGCCGCACTCGGGATTTTCAAATATCAATTTGCGATTGTTTTCTTTGATCGAGGGACAGGGGTAACCTGCGGCCTCAAACATGGCGTATACTTTCTCGCCAAGTCTTCCCTTTGGCAGGGCTACGTTAAGCATTTGTTTCAATGATCAGCACCCCACTTTCGCTCAGTTTGAAGAGTTGACGGTATGTCAATCTCTCGGGAATGGATTTTTGTGCGAGGACGCAAAGCCCTTGGTCTGTCAGCTTTTGCACTTCCGCAAGAATTTGGGAAGGTGCATTTTCTTCTCCGTAGAGCAGGAGCGCATCTACGTCAAATTCGCGGCGCGGAGAGACAAGAGCCTCGAGGCGGTCGAGATAGAGGGCGAAGCCGATGGCTCCCGACTTTTTTTCCATACGCGCCATCAGGTTGTCGTATTGACCGCCCGAGAGCACGTCTGTCGGAATGGTGGGCACAAAACCCTGAAAAACGATGCCGTTGTAGTAATTCATATCGTTGATGACCGAAAAATCGATGCGGATGTTCTCGGTAGGGAGTAGCGCGAGAATGTCGCCAAAGCGTTTTACGGTGGCAGTCCATTCCGTGTCATCAAAGAGGGAATAGAGCCCCTCGAGTGCGGCATCAACCTTACCGCTACAGGCTTCCAAACGGGAAAGGAGAGATGCCTTCTCGGCGTCAATGCCCTCCTCGCGGCAAATGCGCTCGGCATCGTGAATGTCCTTTTTGGAGATACATTCGACTATCGCGCGGCGACCGCTCTCACAGATGCCAATACGGTCAAGCACGAGGGAAAGAATACCCAGATGCGAAATATCGAGAATATAGTTTTCGTTAAAGGTAGAAAGACTCTTTGCCGCAAGTGTGAGCACCTCTGTGATGCAGTAGTCGTCAATGTCGCCAAGACACTCAAGACCCACCTGCGGGATTTCCTGATATGAGGAAGTTTTGTCGGAAATACGGTAGACGTGCTCGTCGTAGTAGAGCTTTTGCACATATCCGGGGATGTCACGGCTGTTCTTCACAATGGAGAGTGTGACGTCTGGCTTGAGTGCCATCAGCTTGCCGTTTGTATCGGTAAAGGTGATGACGCTGTCGGAAACGAGAAAGCTCTTGTTTCGCACGTAGAGGTCGTATTCCTCAAACTTGCTCATTTTGTATTGCGTGTATCCGTATTTGCCGTAAAGCTCGCGCAAATCGAGCAGGGCTTGTTTTTCTTGTTTCATTGTGCACTCTCCTTGGCTCTGTCAATGGCTTGGCGGTAGCCCGTGCCGTATTTGAGGCACTTGCTCACGCGGCTGATGGTTGCCGTGCTGAGGCCTATCTCTTGCGAAACGGTCTGATAATTCGCGCCCTCGTCAAGAAGAAAGGCGGCATCCAGACGCTGTGCCATATCGGTCAACTCCTTAATGGTGCACACGTCTTCAAAAAAGCGATAGCAATCCTCTTGGTTTTCAAGACTGAGTATGACTTCAAAAAGGCGATCGATCGATTTGGAATGAATATTTGGCATTTCAAAATCCTCCCGGGTACTTGATATCGGCATTTTACCACTTTATCACGCTAAAGTCAAGGGCTTTTGCGAGTGTTTACAAAAAGTTCATACAAAAACGGAGTGAGGGCAGGAATTGCGGATGACATACAGAGGTTTTGTTCGGCTATATTTGTTCCTTTTTGAGGTAGGCGCGACCATTGGTCGCCCGACAAAAACAAAAGAACCGCGGACCTGCAATGCACGCCCCCGTCGCATTTTTGCTTTCCGTGTAGTCCGTGTCCTTTTTTCGCAGGATTTATTGTAACATTTGCATAGTCTTTTCAAGGAAAAAGCAATATTTTTTTACTTGACAAAGGCGCACGCGCGTGCTATAATATATCTATATTAGCGAGATTTCTGCGACTGACGGATAAATGTGGGCCACCACAGTGGAACAGAAATCTTTTTGAGCCGACCGTCTGGGCGCACATTCCATTGCCGTGGAGTAGTGCGCCCTTTTGTATTTTCATCCAAAAAACAGGTAAGGAGAACATCGGAATGAAAAAAGTAGCCATCATTATGGGAAGCGCAAGCGATCTTCCCATCGTACGCAAAGCCATCGATATGCTGACCTCTTTGGAGATCCCTCACGAGGTACACGTCTATTCGGCACACCGCACTCCCCACGAGGCGGCGGCATTTACCGCATCGGCGCGTGAGAACGGCTTTGGCGTGATCATTGCTGCCGCAGGAATGGCGGCGCATCTGGCGGGAGCTGTTGCGGCAAATACGACGTTGCCCGTTATCGGCATTCCTTGCAAGTCGGCACAGCTTGACGGTATGGATGCACTCCTTGCCACTGTGCAAATGCCCACGGGCATTCCCGTAGCAACCGTTGCTATTGACGGTGCAGGCAATGCGGCTCTTTTGGCGGCCGAGATCTTGGCGCTTTCCGATGATGCACTCGCACAAAGACTCATCGACAAGCGCGCGGCAGATGCCAAGGCAGTCCTTGCAAAGGATGCCGAGATCGCCGCAGAATTTAACAAGTAAGAAACAGAACCAACCCTCAAAACAAGGAGACAAACAAATGGGCGGATTTTTTGGAGCGGTCAACCACGGAGATGCGATCTCTGACGTATTCTTCGGCACGGACTACCACTCACACTTAGGAACCAAGCGCGCCGGTATGGCGGCGTACGATAGCGAGATCGGATTGCAGAGAGAGATTCATAACATCTCCAACTCTCCCTTCCGCACACGCTTTGAGCACATTTTCGATGAGATGAAAGGAACAGCGGCCATCGGTTGTATCAGTGACAGCGACCCGCAACCCCTCTTGATCTGCTCGAACGTAGGCAAGTATGCTATCTGTGTTATTGGCGTTATCAATAATGCTGACGAACTGATTGAAAAACATTTGCGTGAGAGCGGCGGACATTTTAACGCGATGACGGGCGGCAAGGTCAACGGCACCGAGTTGGTAGCCGCGCTTATCGATCAAAAAAAGACCTTTTGCGAGGGTATCCTTTTTGCACAGGAGGTCATTGAGGGCTCGGCATCCATTCTGATATTGCGTGACGGCGGCACCATTATCGCTGCGCGTGACCGTATGGGGCGAACTCCTATTTTGGTAGGTAAGGGTGAGGACGGCTATTGTGTTACCTTTGAATCCTTTGCCTACAAAAAGCTCGGCTACGACGACGAGCGTGAGCTGGGGCCGGGCGAGATCGTAGAGATCTCTGCCGACGGCATCACACAGCTCTCCCCTGCACGCAAGGAAATGCGCATTTGTGCATTCCTGTGGTCCTATTACGGATTTCCCAATTCCACCTACGAGGGCGTCAACGTTGAGGTGATGCGTTACCGCAATGGACGCATTATGGCAGAGAACGACGCGCTCCTTGGCAATAACGAGGGCATCGATTATGTTTGCGGCGTTCCGGATTCGGGCACGCCCCACGCCATCGGTTACGCCAACCAGAGCAACATTCCGTTTGCTCGCCCCTATATCAAATATACGCCCACCTGGTCGCGCAGCTTTATGCCCAACAGTCAAGCCGACCGCAAAAAGGTGGCAAAAATGAAGCAGATCCCCGTGCACGAGCTCATCGAGGATAAAAACCTTTTGTTCGTTGACGACTCCATCGTGCGCGGCACACAGCTCAAGGAGACAGTCGATTTCCTTTCGCAAAACGGCGCGCGTGCCATTCATATGCGTTCGGCTTGCCCGCCAATTATGTATAGCTGTAAATACCTGAACTTCTCCCGCGCTACCAGCGAGATGGAGCTACTTGCTCGCCGCATCGTGATGGAGCTTGAGGGGGAAGGGGGATTTGCCCATCTCGACGAATACAGTGACTCCGCCACCGAACGCGGCAAAAAACTGCGTGCGGCCATTTGCGAAAAGCTCCACTTCGATTCCGTGGAGTTTCAATCGCTCGAGGGCGTCATCAAGGCCATTGGAATCGAGCCCTGCAAGCTTTGCACCTACTGCTGGAACGGAAAGGAATAAAACGATATGCATAACAACTCGAAATCCGAAAGCTACGCCGCAGCGGGCGTAGATATCACCGCCGGTTATAAGGCTGTTGAATTGATGAAAAAACACATTGCCCGCACCAAAAACGAGGGATGCTTGGATGATGTTGGCGGCTTTGGCGGTTGCTTTGGCCTCAATATGGCAGGCATTGAGGAGCCCGTTCTTGTTTCCGGCACCGACGGTTGCGGAACCAAGGTCAAGATGGCAATTCTGCTCGACAAGCACGATACCATCGGCATCGACGCCGTTGCAATGTGCGTCAACGACATCATCTGCTGCGGTGCGCGTCCGTTGTTTTTCCTGGATTACATTGCCTGTGGCAAGAATTATCCCGAAAAGATTGCCGCTATTGTTGGCGGCGTTGCTGAGGGCTGTGTGCAATCGGGCGCGGCACTCATTGGCGGTGAGACCGCCGAGCATCCCGGTTTGATGCCCCTCGAGGACTACGACCTCGCCGGCTTTGCCGTGGGCATCGTTGACAAAAAGAAGATTCTCGACAACACCAAAATGAAAGAGGGTGACGTTGTCATCGCGCTGGCATCCAGCGGTGTTCACTCCAACGGCTTCTCCCTTGTTCGCAAGGTGTTTGACATTGATAACAATAACCCCGCACTCTACGAATCTTGCGAGGTGCTGGGTGGCAAGACCATTGCCGAAACGCTCCTCACTCCCACCCGTATCTACGTCAAGAGCATTCTTGCTCTTCTCGAAAAGGTAAATGTCAAGGGCATCAGCCACATCACGGGTGGCGGATTCTATGAGAACATTCCGCGTTCCATCCCCAAGGGACTGACCGCAAAGATAGAAAAATCCGCAGTAAAGGTTCTGCCTATCTTCGATCTTATCGCAAAGACGGGTAACATTCCCGAACGCGATATGTATAACACCTACAACATGGGTGTTGGTATGAGCGTGGTCGTTCCTGCCGATGAGGTAGAGACCGCTCTTGAAATCCTCCGCGCGCACGGCGAGGATGCTTACGTCATTGGCGAGATCGTCAAAGGCGACGACGGGGTGGTACTTCTGTGATGAAAGAACAAATCAAAAAGATCGCCGTACTCGTTTCGGGCGGCGGCACGAATCTGCAAGCATTGATCGATGCACAGGAGCGAGGAGAGCTCGGATGCGGACGCATCACGCTCGTGATCGCATCCAAGCCCGACGTTTACGCCTTGGAAAGAGCAAAAAAACACGGCATCGCATCTGCTGTGCTTGCAAGAAAAGAATATGATAGCATTGCCGCGTATTCAAAAGCGCTTACCGATGCGCTTCTTGCGGCAGAGGCAGACCTCGTTGTTTTGGCAGGCTTTTTGACCATCATCGATGAGCAGGTCTATAACGCATTCCCCAATCGCATCCTCAACGTTCATCCCGCGCTCATTCCGTCCTTTTGCGGAAAGGGATATTATGGACTGCACGTTCACGAGGCGGCACTCCAGAAGGGCGTTAAGGTGTCGGGTGCGACCGTTCATATCGTCACCCCCGAGTGTGACGCAGGCCCCATCGTGCTGCAAAGGGCGGTAGAGGTCAAGGACGACGACACCCCCGAAACATTACAAAAACGCATTATGGAAGAAGCGGAGTGGAAGATCCTGCCTGCCGCTGTCAAACTGTTCTGCGAGGATCGCATCATTGTAAAAGAGAACCGCGTTTATCTGAAAGGAGAATAATCGTATGAAGATCGCAACGATTCAGGAAGAACTCAATTCCCTCGCTTATCACGGCAGAGGTATTATCATTGGCAAGAGTGCCGACGGCAAAAAGGCGGTCACCGCTTACTTTATTATGGGCAGAAGCGAAAACAGCCGCAACCGCGTGTTCGTAGCCGAGGGTGACGCTATGCGCACCAAAGCCTTTGACGAATCCAAAATGACCGACCCGCACCTCATTATCTACTATCCCGTGCGCGTACTCGGCAACAAGACCATCGTTACCAACGGCGACCAGACCGATACCATTTACGACCTGATGGACAAGCAGATGACCTTTGAGCAAGCGCTCCGCACCCGCGAGTTTGAGGATGACAAGCCCAACTTTACCCCTCGCATCTCGGGTATCATCCGCCTTGAAAAGGACGGAATGAACTATGCAATGTCCATTCTCAAGAGTGCCGAGGGCGACGACAGCTCCTGCGAAAGATTTACATACGCTTATTCCAATCCTATTGCAGGCAGAGCAAAATTCATCCACACCTACAACGGTGACGGCAACCCTCTGCCGTCCTACGAGGGAGAACCCAAGACTCTGGAGCTCCCCGACGTGGATATCGATACTCTGACCGACTTGATCTGGACAAACCTGAACCAAGATAACAAGGTGTCTCTCTTCGTTCGCTACATCGACATCGCAAGCGGTGAGAGTGAGACGAGAATAGTTAATAAAAATGTGTGAGGTGGCGCAAAATGAAAGAATTTGAACTCAAATACGGCTGTAACCCCAACCAAAAGCCTGCAAAAATTTATATGCAGGATGGCAGTGAGCTGCCCATCGAAATTCTGTGCGGCAGACCCGGATACATCAATTTCCTTGATGCTTTCAACTCTTGGCAGCTTGTCAAGGAACTGAAAGCCGTTCTCGGACTCCCCGCAGTTACCTCGTTCAAGCACGTCAGCCCCACTTCTGCTGCGGTTGGTATTCCGCTTTCCGAAAAACTGAAAAAGGCTTGCTTTGTCGATGACATCGAAGGCCTCGATGAATCTCCCTTGGCTTGCGCTTACGCAAGAGCACGCGGCACCGACCGTATGTGCTCCTTTGGCGACTGGGTAGCCCTCTCCGACGTTTGCGACGTTACCACCGCGCTTCTCATCAAGCGTGAGGTTTCGGACGGCGTTATCGCTCCCGGCTACGAGCCCGAGGCTCTTGAAATCCTCAAGAGCAAGAGAAAGGGCAACTACAACATCGTTCAAATCGATCCCGACTATATTCCCGCTGTGCAGGAGACCAAGCAAGTGTTTGGCATTACGTTTGAGCAGGGAAGAAACAATTTTGAGATCAACCGCGCTCTGCTTTCCAACATCGTAACAGAGAACAAAGATCTGCCCGAGAGTGCCGTACGTGACCTCATTATCGCGCTTATCACTCTCAAGTATACGCAATCCAACTCGGTCTGCTACGCAGTAGACGGACAGGCTATTGGTGTAGGTGCAGGACAGCAATCGCGTATCCATTGCACGCGCCTTGCCGGCGGAAAAGCCGACACTTGGTTCTTGCGTCAGCACGACAAGGTATTGAACCTGCCTTTCAAATCTACGCTCGGACGTCCTGACAGAGACAATGTTATCGACGGTTACATCAATCAGAACGAAGAGGACGTTTGCGCCGAGGGCAACTGGCAAAAGTACTTTACCGAGCAACCTGCACCCTTCACCCGTGAGGAGCAACTTGCTTACCTTGCTACCATCGACGGTGTTGCTCTGGGTTCGGATGCCTTCTTCCCGTTTGACGACAACATCGAGAGAGCAAAGCGTAGCGGCGTCAAGTATATTGCAGAGCCCGGCGGCTCTATTCGCGATGACGTTGTTATCGATTGCTGCAACAAATACGGCATGACCATGGCCTTTACGGGTATGCGTCTGTTCCACCACTAATCCACCACATATCCCACAGGAGAATTTTGATGAAGATTATGGTTGTCGGTGGCGGCGGCAGAGAGCACGCCATCATCAAAAAACTAAAAGAGAATAAAAACGTCACCGAGATCTACGCACTTCCCGGCAACGGCGGCATCGCCGCAGATGCCACTTGCGTGGACATCGGTGCAAAAGATATTGAAAAGATCGTTGACTTTGCCGTAGAGAGCGGCATCGACTACGCTGTAGTCGCCCCCGACGATCCGCTCGTTCTTGGCGCGGTTGACGCGCTGGAAGAGAAGGGAATCCCTTGCTTTGGTCCTCGCGCCAATGCGGCAATCATCGAGGGTAGCAAGGTCTTTTCCAAAAACCTGATGAAGAAATACAACATTCCCACCGCGGCGTATGAGGTCTTTGACGATATGCAGGCGGCGCTGGAATATCTCGAGACCGCGCCCATTCCCACGGTCATCAAAGCCGATGGCTTGGCTCTTGGCAAGGGCGTGATCATCGCTATGACGCGCGATGAAGCAAGAGATGCCGTTCGCTCGATGATGCAGGATAAGGTCTTTGGCGCGAGTGGAGACCACATCGTTATCGAGGAATTTCTCACCGGCCCCGAGGTCTCGGTGCTCTCCTTTACCGACGGTAAGACCGTCGTGCCGATGGTATCCTCTATGGACCATAAGAGAGCAGGGGATAACGACACGGGACTCAACACCGGCGGTATGGGAACGGTTGCTCCCAACCCCTACTACACGCCCGCGATTGCCGAGCGTTGTATGAAAGAAATTTTCCTGCCCACCGTTGCGGCAATGAACGCCGAGGGAAGAACCTTCAAGGGATGTCTCTATTTTGGCTTGATGCTGACCGAAAACGGCCCCAAGGTAATTGAGTACAACTGCCGCTTCGGCGACCCCGAAACGCAGGTCGTGCTTCCTCTTCTCAAGAGCGATCTGCTCACCGTTATGCAAGCCACCACCAACGGCACGCTCGCAGATTGCCCCGTAGAGTTCGCAGATGGCAACGCCTGCTGTGTCATTATGGCATCCAAGGGTTATCCCACGCACTACGAAAAAGGGTATGAGATGACCGTTCCTGCCGATATTGCGGACAGCGTCTATGTTGCAGGTGCGGCTATCAAGAACGGATTGCTCGTTACGAATGGCGGTCGTGTTCTTGGTGCTACGGCAGTTGCCAACACGCTTGCAAATGCCATTGACGGCGCATACGCTATGGTAAAGAAAATTCACTTTGAAAACGCATATTATCGAAACGACATCGGACAAAGAGCCCTGCGCGCGGAGGAAAAATAAGATATGGTTTACAGAATTTACGTTGAAAAAAGAGCCGAGCTTGCCCACGAGGCAAATGCACTCTGCTCCGAATTGAAAAATCTGTTGGGGATCTCCACCCTTTCCTCGGTGCGCATCCTCAACCGCTACGATGCCGAGAATATCGCTCCCGAGCTTTTTGAGGAAGCTGTTCGTTCGGTTTTTTCCGAGCCTCAGCTCGATATTACGACGTCGGATCTCCCCCAAAAAGAGGGTGAAGCTGTATTTGCTGTGGAGTATCTGCCGGGTCAGTTCGACCAGCGAGCCGACTCTGCCGCGCAGTGCATCCAAATCATCTCGCAGGGCGAGCGTCCCATCATCCGCACTGCAAAGGTCTACCTTCTTGGCGGAGCTTTGACGGATGCCGATCTTGCACAAATCAAAAAATACGTCATCAACCCCGTTGAAGCAAGAGAGGCGGCACTCGAGTTGCCCCAAACGCTTACGGTACAATATGACATCCCGAGCGAGGTCGCAACGCTTAATGGCTTCCTCGCACTCGACCGCGCAGGACTCGAGGCATTCGTGCGCGACTACGGCCTTGCTATGGATGCCGACGATATCGCATTCTGCCAAGACTATTTCAAAACAGAACACAGAGACCCGACCATCACCGAGATCCGTATGATCGATACCTATTGGTCGGATCACTGCCGTCACACCACCTTTAACACCACCATCGATAGCGTAAAGTTTGAGGACGCGCTCCTGCAAGAGACCTACGAGGACTACCTTGCAACCCGTCGCGAGCTTGGCCGCACAAAGCCCATCAATCTGATGGACATCGGCACGCTTGCCGCAAAATATCTGCGCAAGCAGGGCTTGCTTGATAAGCTTGACGAGAGCGAAGAGATCAACGCCTGCACCGTCAAGATGGAGGTTGAGGTAGATGGCAAGCCGGAGCCTTGGTTGCTCCTCTTCAAAAACGAAACACACAACCATCCCACCGAAATCGAGCCATTTGGTGGCGCGGCTACCTGCATTGGCGGTGCTATCCGCGATCCGCTCTCGGGCCGTTCCTACGTTTATGCGGCAATGCGTGTCACCGGCGCGGCAGATCCTACCGTACCCGTCAGCGACACCATCCCCGGCAAGCTGCCCCAACGTAAGATCGTTCAAACTGCCGCCGCGGGATATTCTTCCTACGGCAACCAGATCGGTCTTGCTACGGGTATCGTAGATGAGCTTTACCACCCCGGATACGCGGCAAAGCGTATGGAGATTGGCGCGGTCATCGCCGCCGCTCCTGCCGAAAACGTTCGCCGCGAGCGTCCCGAGGATGGCGACATCGTCATTCTCTTGGGCGGTAGAACAGGCCGTGACGGCATTGGCGGTGCAACCGGTTCTTCCAAGGCGCACGACTCTCACTCTGTTGAGACCTGTGGCGCCGAGGTGCAAAAGGGTAACGCACCCGAGGAAAGAAAGCTCCAACGCCTCTTCCGCAACGCCGAGGCTTGCCGTATGATCAAGCGTTGCAACGACTTTGGCGCAGGTGGCGTTTCTGTTGCCGTTGGCGAGCTTGCCGACGGTCTTGATATCAATCTTGATGCCGTTCCCAAAAAATACGAGGGTCTTGACGGCACCGAGCTTGCCATCAGCGAATCGCAAGAAAGAATGGCAGTTGTCGTTGAAGCAAAAGACGTAGAGCGTTTCTGCGCTTTGGCAGAGACCGAAAACCTCGAGGCCACCGTTGTGGCACGCGTGACCGAGGAGCCTCGTTTGCGTATGCATTGGAACGGCAAGACCATTGTGGATATTTCCCGTGAATTTCTCAACTCCAACGGAGCAGAGAAGCATATCGACATCACGCCTGCAAAAATCGAAGATTACCAAAAGCCCGAGGTCAAGAGCTTTACCGACGGTTATCGCGCGCTTGTTGCAGACCTCAATGTTTGCTCGGGGCGCGGACTTTCGGAACGCTTTGACTCCACCATCGGTGCGGGAACAGTGCTGATGCCCTTTGGCGGCAAATATCAAAAAACGCCCATTCAAGCAATGGTGCATAAGGTATCGGTTGAACAAAAGCATACCAATACCTGCTCCTATATGGCGTGGGGATATAACCCCTACATCACCGAAAAGAGCCCCTACCACGGCGCATATCTCGCAGTTGTAGAGAGCGTTTGCAAGATGATTGCAACAGGTGCTTCCTTTGAGGACGTATATCTCTCCTTCCAAGAATACTTTGAAAAGCCCCTCAAGGACGGCAAACGCTGGGGCAAGCCTATGGCGGCACTCCTTGGCGCATTCCGCGCACAAAAGGAGCTCGGTATTGCGGCAATCGGCGGCAAGGATTCGATGAGCGGTTCTTTTGAAAAGCTCGATGTTCCCCCCACGTTGGTCTCTTTTGCAGTTACCACAGGTAACGTGGGCGAGGTCATCTCCAACGATGCCAAGGCGGCAGGGCACAAGCTCATCGCCATCACACCTCGCTACGGTAAGGATGGACTTCCCACCGCAGAATCCCTTTTGGAATCCTTCCAAAAAGTCACCGCACTGATGCGTGCGGGCAAGGTTTATTCCGCTTACACCCCCACCTACGGCGGCTTTGCCGAGGCGGTTTACAAAATGTGTATCGGTAACGGACTTGGCTTCCGTTATCTTTCCGAATACCTCTACCTGAACAATATTTTTGAATACAGCTATGGCACGTTCCTCTTGGAGGTCGATGCCGACGAAAAGGGTCAGACCGTCGGTTACTTTACCGATGATGCTACGATGACCTGGGGCGACGAATCGATCGCCATGAGTGAATTGGAAGCGCTCTATGAGGGAAAACTTGAGAGTGTATATCCGACACTCGAAAAGGATAGTGCAAAGAAGATCGAGAACTTCTCTTATACAGCGACGAGCACGCTTGCTCCCGCCATCAAGGTGGCAAAGCCGAAGGTGCTCATTCCCGTATTCCCGGGAACCAACTGCGAGTTCGATACCGCAAAGGTGATGCGCGATGCAGGCGCTGAAGCAAAGATCTTTGTTATCAACAACCTCACGTCCGACGGCATTTCGCGCAGCGTGGAAGCGTTTGCAAAAGAGCTTGCAACCTCGCAAATGGTATTCGTTCCCGGTGGATTTTCGGGCGGTGACGAGCCCGACGGTTCGGGTAAGTTCATTATGGCGTTCTTCCGCAATGCAGCCATTAAAGAGGGTGTTCACGACCTCTTGAACAACCGCGACGGTCTCATGGCAGGTATTTGCAACGGCTTCCAAGCGCTCATCAAGCTCGGCCTTGTGCCTTACGGCAAGATCATTGATACCGACGCGAGCTGCCCGACCTTGACCTTTAACAGCATCGCGCGTCACCAATCCAAATTGGTTCGCATCCGCGTGGCATCCAACAAGTCCCCGTGGCTCAGAGGCACCGAGGTAGGCGACGTTTACACCGTACCGATCTCGCACGGCGAGGGAAGATTCCTCGCATCCGACGAGCTGATCCGTCAGCTTGCGGCAAACGGACAGATCGCAACGCAGTATGTCGATCTTGACGGCAACGCCACCGACGATATCCGTTTCAATCCCAACGATTCTGCATTTGCCATCGAGGGTATCACCTCGCCCGACGGTCGTGTGTTTGGTAAGATGGGACACAGCGAGCGTATCGGAAACGGTCTCTACAAGAACGTAGATGGCAAATACGATATGAAGCTCTTCGAGTCCGCAGTCAAATATTTCTCTTAACGGAGGCATACTATGGCATATTTAAGCGACATTGAAATCGCACAAAGCACAAAAATGCAACCTATTACCGAGATCGCAAAGGTCGCGGGCGTGGATGAAGAATATCTCGAACAGTATGGCAAATACAAGGCAAAGGTTGACTACGCGCTCCTCAAAAAGAGCAAGCGCAAGAACGGAAAACTTGTTTTGGTAACGGCGATCACCCCCACCCCTGCTGGCGAGGGAAAGACCACTACCACCATCGGTCTTGCCGATGGTATGTGCCGCATTGGCAAGAACTGCGTAGTCGCTCTTCGCGAGCCCTCGCTCGGCCCCGTTTTCGGCATCAAGGGCGGCGCCGCAGGCGGCGGATACGCACAGGTCGTTCCTATGGAGGACATCAACCTGCACTTTACAGGTGACTTCCACGCCATCGGAGCGGCAAACAATCTCCTCGCGGCAATGCTTGACAATCACATCTATCAGGGCAACCGACTGAATATCGATCCCCGACGCATCACCTGGAAGCGTTGCGTGGATATGAACGACCGTCAGCTCCGTTTCGTGGTGGACGGTCTGGGCGGCAAGGTCAACGGCGTTCCCCGGGAAGACGGCTTTGACATTACCGTTGCTTCGGAAATTATGGCAGTTTTCTGTCTTGCCAACTCGATTGCCGACCTCAAAGAGCGCCTTTCTCGCATCGTTGTTGCATACACGTATGACGAAAAGCCCGTA
>JAZNZC010000121.1:0-26759 GCA_045594745.1 Eubacteriales bacterium | reverse complement strand
TGAGCATGGTTGTCTTCCTAAGACCGCTTGGCCTCCGACTTGTAAGGAGAATTTTCGTTGGGTTTGAGGTTGCTGATGTTGCGGGTTGCGTCCTCAGGCTTCTTCTCAAAACCGGTTGCGATGATGGTGATTCTCATCTCGTCCTCAAGCTCTTCATCGAATGCAACACCCCAGATGATGTTTGCATCGGGATTTGCTTCCTTGGAGATAAGGGTGGATGCGAGATCGACTTCTTCCAGACCAACGTCGGGAGATACGGAAATGCTGATAAGGATTCCCTTTGCACCCTTGATAGAGGTCTCGAGAAGCGGGCTGGAGATAGCTTCTCTTGCAGCTTCCTCTGCCTTATCCTTACCCGTAGCAGAGCCTACGCCCATGTGTGCGTAGCCTGCGTTTGCCATAACGCTGGTAACGTCGGCAAAGTCGAGGTTGATGAAGCCGGGGATATTGATCAGACCCGAAATGCTCTGTACGCCACGACGGAGAACGTCATCGGCAATGCCGAAAGCATTGGAGAGGGTGAGCTTGTTGTTAGAGACCTGCTTCAGTCTCTCATTGGGGATAACGATAAGGGAGTCGACGTATTGAGCCAGCTCTGCAATACCTGCCTCAGCCTGCTCATATCTCTTCTTGCCCTCAAAGCTAAACGGCTTGGTTACGATACCAACTGTAAGGATATCCATTTCTCTTGCAGCGCGCGCAACAACAGGAGCAGCACCCGTTCCGGTTCCGCCGCCCATACCTGCGGTAATAAATACCATATCGGTACCCTCAAGAATTGCGCGAATATCGTCAATGGACTCTTCGGCTGCACGTGCACCGATCTGGGGGTTAGCACCCGCGCCAAAGCCCTTGGTAATCTTTTCACCAATGACGAGCTGACTGGGAGCCTCGGATTTACGCAGAGCCTGACGGTCGGTGTTGACGGATACGAACTCCACGCCGCGAATGTTGGTTACGATCATGCGGTTGACCGCGTTGTTTCCGCCGCCGCCTACGCCGATAACCTTAATATTGACGCCACATTCCAGGCTATCATCATGTTCAAATGTCATGGTTTTCTTCCTCCGAACTTTTTACAAATCATTATTTTTGGCATTGTCACCCTTTGTCAGGGCACAAATTTACACTCTATATAATATAATACAATGTTTTTTTATTTTTTTCAAGTCTTTTTTTGAATTTTTTTTAAGTTTTTTCAATATTTTTTCAAAAAATGTCGTAGTTTTGTCGTACTTCTCTGAAAAATGCTCAATCAAAGAGATTTTTTGCTTCGATTTCCCGATAAATCGGCTTGCTTGTGTTGGAAACGTCGATGACTACATAGATATTGTGGTTGATGGGATTTTGACGCAGCTCCTCGTCAAGGAGTGTCAGCTTGAGATTCATATCCTTGAGGGCGCCGATCTCCACGCGCACGGAGTTTGAAAGGACAAAAGAAAGAGAGAAACGCTCGGAGAAATCGACATAGGTGACATCAGCGAGCAAATTGCGCTCGGCGAGAACATCCAAGAGCTGTGTCAAATAGGATATATCAGCTCCGCAGTCGGCGAATTGAATGGAATAGCCGACTTGTGCGCTTGCAACTGTTGGCAGCTTGACACGCAGAAACGGGGAAAATGTCTCTTCCCCGTTCGTGATCTCCAAAACGCGCAGACTGCGGTCAAAGGAGAAATATTGGTTTTGATGCGCGGCATACATTACGCTCGGCTTTTCCACGATCTCGATCTTTACTGTGAAAAAGTTGATGCTGACGTAGATATCGCTGGCATAAGGATAGCCTGCCATAATGGCATCGCAAGCAGCTTGCATATCCCATCCAAACAGCTCGTCACCCTCTGCGATCCCTGCCATTTCAAGAACTGCCGCATCGTCATAGTAGTTGTTGCCCTCTATGACGATCTTGTTGATCTTAAGCATTGGCAGAATGAGCATCGTCAATGCAAGCACCACGATAACAGCGCCCGATGCAAGCATACCCAAACGAAGAACACGCAACACCTTCGGGTCGGGCTTTCTTCTTCGGGGTTGTCTTACTTGAGGCTGTGCTTCTTCCTCGGAGATGCGGATGCGCGTGGGGGTGTCGTTTCTTGTATTCATAGGTTTTGTCGTCCTTTCCTGTTCGTCATTTGTTTGTCAACTTAACAATGTCCTTCCAGATGCTTTGGCAGGCATCCTCTCTTGCAAAGGATGCAATGTTTGCCTCTTGCTCACCACGACGCGCGTCGGATGCGAGTAGCTCACGCACAGCGACGGTAAGTTTTTTGTCGGCAAGGTCTTTTTCCTCAACAAGAGCTGCGGCATTCGCATCGGCAAGTGCTTTGGCGTTTTTGTATTGGTGATTTTCGGCAACGTAGGGAGACGGAATGAGCACACAGGCTTTTTTCATCAGCGCAAGCTCGGAGAGTGTCATAGCACCCGCGCGTGCGATAACAAGATCCGCCGCCGCCATTTGCAAAGGCATATCGTAAATGTAGGGGCGCAGGATGCAGTTTTCGGTTTTATCAAGTCCTGCTTCTGAGAAGAGCTTGCTTGCGTCGTCGTAGTTGATCTTTCCGCTGGCGTGCAGATGGATGATATTCTTATCATTTGCGACGGTCGTTTTCATAAGATCGATCACAGCTTCGTTGACCTTCTCTGCCCCATTGCTACCGCCAAAGGATAGGATGAGGGTTTGATCCTTGCCGATGCCAAGCTTTTTGCGAGCTTCGGCACGGTCGACGGTGGAAAAATCCTGCAAGATTGGATTGCCAACACACACGACCTTTGAGGAGTTTCCAAACGCCGCGGCGGTTTCGGGAAAATTGATCCAAATGCGATCGACCTTGCTTTGCAAGCGGCGAACCGCAAGTCCCGGGTGGGCGTTGGATTCGTGCAAAGCCGTGGGAATACCCATTCTTGCCGCCGCCGCCATAATGGGCCAGCAGGCATATCCGCCCGTACCAATGACGATATCGGGCTTGAATTTTTTGATAATGGAAACGGTTGATGGCAAATAGGGCGACATTGCCGCAAGCGCCAAGGATTTGATGCGACCAAGGCCGCGCGAGCCTTGCAGAGCCGAGGATTTGACGTGATGAAGCTTATATCCCGCACGCGGAACGAGTTCATCCTCTTTGCCGCCTGCAACGCCGACGAACTCAACAGCCGAGCCGGGAGCGTTTCGCAAAATCGTTTCGGCTATGGCAAGAGCGGGGTTGATGTGTCCGGCGGTGCCTCCTCCTGTGAGTAAAACGCGCATATCAGATGCCTCCTGCGGGCAGTTGCCACAGCATTGCCGTGCCGATCATAAAGACAGCGGTCAGGAGCGACGGAATCGCAAACCAACGGCGGTCGCCGTGAAAATACGGCAAAAAGCAGAACACCAAAAAGCTCAGAGCCGCAAGGCCGAGAATGGTGAACACACAACCGATCAGCACGTCAAAGTTCTGTGCGGCAATGCTTCTGCCGAAAATGAGCATAAAGAGCAGAAAAGCGGCGCCAATGCCCATGGATGTATATAAGGTTTTGAAAAACTGTCTTGTTCTGATTTTTTTCATTTTCTTGCTACCTTCCTGTTTTTATATTTTTTTGTGCGTTGCGTAGCGAGAAATGGAGAGGATGATACCTACCTCCAAGATCTGCAACATCAACGAGGTTCCGCCGTAGCTGAAGAACGGCAACGAAATGCCCGTGTTTGGCATAGAATTTGTTACAACTGCGATATTGAGGATGACTTGCAGAGCAACCTTAAAAGTCAATCCGTAAACGATGAGTGACGAGCACTTATCGGGCGCGTGACGCGCGATGTGAAAGCCTCTCCAAACAAAAGCTACGAAGAGTCCGATTACGAGGATCGCGCCGATGAAGCCAAATTCCTCGCAAACGATGGTAAAGATAAAGTCGTTTTGCGGCTGTGAAACAAAGCCGTATTTTTGCTGGCTGTTGCCAAGTCCCTTGCCAAAGAGTCCTCCCGAGCCGATCGCCATCAATCCCTGCAAGGTCTGCCACGCAGAACCGAGCGGGTCGGCTTCCTCGATGTTGAGCCAGGTGTCAACACGGGCAAAGGCGTACGGGAAGAAGATGATCAGCATACACGCCGCAACGGCAATGATGCCTGCAAGAGATGCGATCCATTTGATGCGCGTACCGCCAAGGAACATCAGACTGATGCCAAGCATTCCGATAATGGCAAGCGCCGAGATGTGCTTTTCAAGAGCGACAAGTCCGCCAACACCCGCGATCATCAGTCCTGGGAAAAGGACACCGTATTTGAAGTCTCCGCCGAATTTGTGTGGAGAAAGTACTTCTTTTTCGTGACTTGTCATAAAACGTGCAAGCGTCAATACAAGC
The DNA here is from genome assembly GCA_045594745.1 of Eubacteriales bacterium. Taxonomy (GTDB): domain Bacteria; phylum Bacillota; class Clostridia; order Oscillospirales; family CAG-272; genus UMGS1865. Next base: position 22,427 of record JAZNZC010000121.1, on the reverse strand, counting down.
GCGAGCTTTGCAAGCTCCGAGGGTTGCAGAGTGATGACCTTGAGATCGATCCAGCGGCGCGCGCCGCTATTCAGATCTGTTCCCAAGGGGGTGAGGACCAACAAAAGGAGAACGATGGAAATGCCGTAGAAGATATAGCTGAAATCATACCAAAATCTTGGTGTGCAGTATCTTACCACAACAGCCGTAAAGGCTACAGCCATCAAAAGAAAGATAACGTGTCGAACAATGAAGTAGGTGGACGAATCGTGGTGTTTTTGGGCAAAGACGAAGGATGCACTGTAAATCATTACGCAACCAAAGAGCACAAGTGCCGCTGTGATAAGCAGAAACGGAACATCAACGCTTCCCTTCACGATTCCCGTTTGGTTGGTATATTCGCTCGCTTGGTTTTCTTCCCTTTTGAGCGGCCTTTGAAGGAAGGAGCGCTTTGCCGTATTCGATTGTTGGTTCATAGCAAAGGTCTCCTTTCGTGTTTTATCTTGTCAGGATGAATGCCAACGTGCAGAAAGCAAATTGCACGAGAGCGAAAATGAAAACGATCTTGTTTTCGCTCCATCCGCATTTTTCAAAGTGGTGATGGATAGGTGCCATTTTGAAGAGTCTTTTGCCGTGTGTGATCTTAAAATAAAGGATCTGCAACACGGTAGAAAGAAGTTCGATAATATAGACTGCACAAACGAGGAAAAGCAGAAGCGGTTCTCTCATTTGGAAAAGCGCTCCCATAACGATCGCGCCGAGGAAGAGCGAGCCTGTGTCTCCCATAAATACTTTTGCGGGGTGGAAATTGTAGAGCAAGAATCCAACAGTTGCACCGGTGATCGCGCCGCCGACAATGCTAAGTCCCAGATCTCTTGCAAAAAATGCAAAGATCGCAAAGAAAACGCCGATAACGTATGTGACAGAGGATGCAAGTCCGTCGATGCCGTCTGTGAAGTTTGCACCGTTAATAACGCCAACCGTCAAAAGGGCGGCAAGAATATACCAAAGTGCCCCGCGAATGGGCAGATTAACAAGGGGAATGATAATCTCACTCGGCAAATTTCCCGTATATCCCATCACGCAGAGATATGCTGCCGTGATGGCAAACTGCAAAACGAGCTTTTGTATTCTCGTAAGACCCTCATTCTGCTTTTTGACAAGCTTGCAATAGTCGTCAACAAAGCCGATCGCTCCGTGAGAGACGGCAAATGCGATGGTCAACGCGAGTGGGATATACTCGGGCGCCTCACCCTTGATCCCCACGTAAATAAAGAAGATCGCAACCACTACGAGAATGGGCAAAATGAAGCCAATGCCACCCATAATGGGAGTTCCCTCTTTGGATTTATGCCAACGCGGTCCGATGTCAAGAATCTTTTGCCCCGCCTTGTGCGAGCGCAGAATAGGAATTAAGATGCGCTCCGCCAATACCGTGAGAGCAAAGACACCGAGCGTGACCAAAACGAAGGTGATAATGAGTTCGTTCATCTGATAATCCTCTCTTTTTTTGTCATTCGTAAAATTCTTTGAGTGCGGATATCACGCCCTCGAGGCGGACACCGCGACTTGCCTTGAACAAAAGTGTATCTCCTGCCCTTACGCGAGAAGCCAAGCCCTTGGCTATGCTTGCCGTATCGTTGCGATCGATAAAGAGGAGAACGTTTGCAGGATTCAAGCCTTGTTCAACTGCACCTTGGGCAATTTCAACGCCGTCGTTGCCAACGGCAACTAAAAGATCGATACCGCGGTCTTGCAGATACTCCCCTACTGCACGGTGGAGTTTTATGCTATTCTTGCCAAGCTCCAGCATATCGCCAAGCACCGCAACACGGCGGCTACCCGTGGGAGCGCACTCGCACAAAACGTCGATCGCGGCTCTCATCGATTCGGGAGAGGCGTTGTAGCAATCGTCGATGACTGTCATTCCTTTGATGGTTGCGATTTGTTGACGCATATCGGCGGCTTGAAAATGTGACAAACCGTTCTTGATCTGTTCGGGTGTAAATCCTTGCAGAGTTGCCACCGCAAAGGCGTAAAGTGCTGCCCACACGTTGTGACGACCGCTGACAGGGATATAAAAATCGGGATGGGTGATTCCCTTATGGACTACGTCAAAATGCGTTCCACCAAGCTCTGTACGAATATTTTGTGCAAAAAAGTCGGCGTTCGGTCGTGTAATGGATACATAAAGGGTGTGGTAACTTCTGCCGCCGATGTTTTTCAGGAGCGGCTCGTCTCCGTTGAGGATGAGATATCCACCTTTTTTCAGTCCACACAAAACCTCAAGCTTTGCACGGCAGATGCCGCGGCGGTCGCCGAGAGCTTCCATATGGGATGTGCCGATGTTGGTGATAACGGCAATATCGGGCTCAGCTACAAGCGACATACGCTCGATCTCGCCAAAGTCGCTCATTCCCATCTCGAGAATGGCACATTCGCAATCAGCGGGAATTTCCATTACCGATAGGGGCATACCGATGACGCTGTTGTGGTTGCCCGAGGAAACGTAGGTCTTCTTTCCCTCTCGCATCACGGCGGCGATCATATCCTTTGTGGTTGTTTTACCAACACTACCCGTAACGGCTACTGTTGGAAATGTTCTGCCCTCAAGCTGTGCGCTCGCCATATAAGAGAGCGCCATTTCGCTATCCTTAACGGCGATAACGGCAATGTCTCTATCGATAGCATCAAAAGAAACGGGCTCTTGCGAGATCACGCAACGGCATCCTGCTGCAATGGCGGCGGGAATATAATCGTGTCCGTTGACACGCTCGCCCACAAGGGCAAAGAATGCGGTGTTCTCGTCCGCTTCGCGAGAGTCGGTACAGAGTGAATCTATCTTCAAATTGGAATATTTTTCGTTTTGTAAGACACCGCGGCACATACGGGCAAGCGCGTGCGCCGTGATACCATTCTGCATGGAAAGTGTGATCTTCATACAGTCGGTTCTCCTTCATTTTTGTCTTCGCCATTTTGTGCGCGCAGACGCGCGCGAAATGCTTCCTTTACAAGTTTTCCCTCGCAGAACGGGCGGCGTTCCCCTCCTACGATCTCGTATTCCTCGTGTCCCTTGCCCGCAAGTAAGATCAGGTCGCCCGCTTTTGCGTTTTCGATGGCGTAGCGGATGGCCGATGCACGGTCGGGGATGACGGTATAAGCCTTTTGCGGCGGTATGCCCGCTACAATCTGGCAGATAATTTGCATAGGGTCTTCTCCTCGGGAATTATCCGAGGTAACGATCACGTGATCAGAAAGCCGCGCGGCGATCTCGCCCATAACGGCTCGTTTGGTGCGGTCGCGATCACCTCCGCAACCGAAGAGCACCACGGTTCTGCCGCCCTTTTGCACAAGGTCACGGGCGGTCAGAAGCAACTTTTCGAGGGCATCGGGCGTATGTGCATAGTCGATGAGCACCGAAAAATCGGCTTCCAACCCGAGTCGCACGCGCTCCATTCGCCCCTTCACGCCACCCATTGTGGCAAGAGCAGTTTTGATAGCGGCAGGACTACAACCAAGCTCCAGAGCGCAAATGGCTGCCTGCATCGAGTTCATCACTGTGAACTCCCCTGCGATGGGACAGGAGATGCGCAGGCGTGTTCGCGCAGAAGAGAGGCGGTATGCAACCCCGTTTTGGGATTGGACTTCTACCTCGTTGGCACTGTAATCGGCGTCTTTGCCTTTTGCCGTGCAGGTGATGTGGCGACAGATGGCATTCTCCAACATTCGCTCACAGTACGGCGAATCAGCATTGCAGATGCCGAGCTTTGCTTTTTGAAACAGACTTGCTTTAGCGGCGGCGTAAGCCTCCATCGTTTTGTGAAAATCAAGATGCTCGGGGGTCAGATTGGTAAAAATGGCCGCCTCAAAGGTGATAGGTGCAAGCTTCCCTAAAGCTAACGAATGAGAGGAAACCTCCATTACCACGTATTCAACGCCCTCATCGCGCATTTGTGCCATGATGCGATAGAGATCATGTGGATCGGGAGTGGTGAGGTTGGAAAGCCCTGCATCGAGTGTGGTTTCGAGAATCCCCTTCTCGGTCTCGCACCCAACAGTACCGATGATACCGCAGGTGTGCCAAGAGGTCCGCAGAATGGTGCGTAACATATGCGCCACGCTTGTTTTGCCGTTCGTTCCCGTAACGCCGATGATTTTAAGGTCGCGGCAAGGAAAGCCGTACCATGCGTGACACAGATGCGCCAAAGCGACGCGCGTGTCATCGCATTGCAGAAACACAACGCCCTCTTGCTCTTTCGATTGGGAATACACTCGGTCTGTCAGAACACAGACAGCACCGTTATCGATCGCATCTTGTATATAGTTGTGAGAATCGAATTGCGTGCCGCGAAGACAGACGAACATCGTATTCTTCTTTGTCTTGCGAGAATCGGTACAGATATCCTCGATTTCTCTATCGTAATATCCATCCGGGCAACGGATGCCTACGGCATCACACAAAGATTTTAATTTCACAGCCCTTCCCTCCAAGGTTTGAAAATTTCTTTCAACTTCCCGACAGAAGGTCTGTCAATTTTTTAGTTTACAATACTCCAATCGTCGTCATAGTCCTTGTCGTCAAGGTGACGGAAGGTGACCTCGACCACGGTACCGCGCGGAACGACTTCGCCTGCGGCTACGGATTGGGAGATAACCGTGGCACCTGTGCCACTCAAATAGTTTTTGGTGCCGAGGATGCGGATGTTGAGCCCTGCATTGATGAGCACCTGATTTGCCGCTACTGCACTCATTCCCGTAACGTCGGGAACCTTGACGGTAAGCGTTTCGGTCTCTTTATCGGTATAAGCCAAAATGCGAGCCGAGTTCTTCTCCACCACAACATCCTTTGCGGGATATTGACGGCGAATGATGCCCTCGTCGGGACCTACGATCTCGATATCGAGCCCGTTTCGCTTACAATAATTTCTTGCGGCAGAAACAGTGTATCCCACAAGATTTGGAATTTTGGTTGCCATATTGGCAAGCTCTTTATCGGTATAGACCGCTTCAACACCGAGATACGGCAGAATGGTCTCCATTGCATTTGCAACGTAAGGGGCGGCTACAACGCTGCCGTAGAGCGTTCCCTTGGTGGGCTCGTCGACCATAATGATGATGGCATATTGCGGATCATCGGCAGGCGCGAATGCAACCGTTGAGCAAACGTATTTTTCGCTCACCGCAAACTCATCGGGTACTCCTGTATAGTTACAGACCGTGCAAACGAACATTCCCACGCCTTCAATAGTCCTGGGGGTTGCAGTGTAACCGCACAAAGGACATTCACGTTCCTTCTTTTCGGAAGTACCTGTTTTTGCGGCAAGTCTGTAGCCTGCAACGTATGCGTTCTTTGCACCGCCATTGCCCGAAACACCCTCTTCCAAGATCTTTGCCACCGTCTCGCAGACGCTTTGGCTCACGACCTGACGGCGAACATTGTTATCAAAAGACTGAATAACATTCCCGTTTTGGTCGGTGATGGAAGAAACAAAATGCGGTGTAACGAGGTATCCGCCGTTGGCTACGGCAGATACTGCCGTGATCTGCTGAATGAGCGTTACGTTGAAGTTCTGACCGAACGAATAAATAGCAAGGTCGAGATCGGTAAAGGCATCCTGCGCGGCAAATACGCCGCCGCCCTCGCCGGGCAGATCGATGCCGGTCTTTTCGAGATAACCAAAGGCTTTGAGGTAGTTATAAAAGGTATTTGTACCAAGACGAAGTCCTACCTTCATCAACCACGGGTTGCAGGATTGCTGAATCCCCTCGGCAAAGGTGAGTGCGCCGTGTCCCCTGACCTTGTGGCAATGGATCCTTTGTCCCAAAACCGTCAAGGAGCCTGTGCAGGTGTTGCTCTCGCCAAGAGTGACAACATCCTCTTCGAGTGCCATCGATGCGGTCATAACCTTAAAAGTAGAGCCGGGGATGTAGGATTCGGTAATGGCCTTGTTCGCCCACATATTCAGTTGAAGATTTTGTTTGACGTTGTTATAAATATCACTCCCTACCTCGTAGCCGAGCTTTTGGAGCGTTGCGAGAGACTGTTCGTCAAGCTCACGAGGGTTATTGAGGTCAAAATCGGGATAGACCGCCATACCAAGCACTGCGCCCGTTTTTACGTTCATCACGATACCCGCCGCACGGTTGAGACCGCCCGATTCGAGATAAGCGTTCTGGAGCTGCTCTTCCAGTGCGGATTGCACAAAAACGTCGATGGTGGTATTGACGTGATAGCCGTTTTGTGCGGGGATGTATTCCTTAAATGCATAAGGCATCTCATTGCCCGAGGAGTCGCGCGCTGTGATGTAGCGGCCGTTTGTTCCTGCGAGCATTTTGTTGTATTGAAATTCGAGGCCGTAAAGTCCTGTGCCGTCGCTTCCCGTAAATCCGAGCACGTGAGATGCGAGTGCCGAATAGGGATAGTGACGCGTGTAGGTGCTCTCGAGATAGATCATCTGTTCAAGATCGTATTCGTCGATGAACGCGCGAACAAGATCGGCGGTATCCTCGTCGACCTCGCGTGCGATGGTACGATCGAGATACTTGGTGTAGGTGGTCTGCTTGAGAACGAACTCATAGGAGACGTTCAAAATCTTTGAAAGATTTTCGGAAATGAGCGTATCGAGACGAATGTTGCTTCCCTCCTGGTCGTGCAAGCTTTGCGCGCGCGCGATAGAAGAAGGCGACAGAAAGACGCGATAGGTGGTAACGTTGGTTGCCAAAAGCACGCCATTGGCATCATAAATGTTACCGCGAGAGGCATTGACGGAAGATTCGGTAGTGATCTGCTCTAAAACCTTTTGACGGTAGTGGTCGTATTTTACCGTTTGCAACAGAAAAATTCGCACCAAAAGAGCAGAAAAGAGCAAAACAGCAACCCCCAACAGCACAGCTGCACGCCCGACCGTTTTGGGATGAAGATTGCCTTCGCTCTTGCTTTTACCGGCAGTTTTTTTCTCTTCCATTTTGCCGCTCCTTTCCCGTTATTTTTGCAGGAAAAGCGAGGCTGTACTCCTCGCTTTCCCATGCTCTTTTATATTATGAAGAGAACGGCGCAATTATGATAAAACCTTTGGTTATTTCAATCCGATTGCGCTCAAAATAGCGGAAATTCCCACTGTTTCTTGTCTTTCCTCTTCAAATACCTCGATGGAATCGCCTGAGCCCATAGAAAGGTACTGCATTTTTACGTATTTTTCCTCAACCATGCCAAACTCATCGGTGGCGATATCACGAATGAGCAAAAGATCGTTTTTGACATCGAGCTCGGACTGCAGATCCGAAACCTCGCCCGCAAGCTCGGAAACCTCTACGGTGAGTTGGCTGACGCGCTTTTCACCGTGATGGATCATAACAGAGCTTGCCACGATGAGCATCAAGGAGACGGCAACCGCCACAATAGCGGCAAAGGCCGAAAGAGGAAACCGACGCGTCCCTTGGGTGGTATCGACGGGTGAAAAATCGAACCACGCAGGGGCCGACGTGCGGATATATTTGACGGTATTGGCAGGCAAATGCCTGATTTTTTCAGGAAAAGCGGCAAGCTTTTCGCCAAGAGTGGTTACCTTTTCGCGTTTGATGACGGCATGGCAGGGCTTTTCTGCCTCACCTGCCCAAACACATTCATCCGAGGCAGGAGTTGTGGAAAAATCCTCTCTCCTTGTGCGGATAGCGCGTGTTTCATTGAAATATTGAACAAGGTCATCTCCCGACATACTCTCCTTGCCGTGACGGTAGCAACCGTTGACGGCTGCATCGCTCATAGCCGAGAGGCGATATGCTGCGGGAGCTATCTTGCGTGTTTCTCTTTCTTTTTCAACCTGTTCGGTGGTTTGCGCGGCAACCGCTTTTGCAACACCGCGCGCCTCAAACTGTTGGGCGATCGCCTGCACCTTGGGTGCGGCACTGACCTCGAGCATACGATTGGCAGAGGCGCTATTCAGTTGTGTCTCTTGGCGACTCATACACTCGGTTCCCTTCTATAATATTATTGTCCGCTCTTACAGCTTTTCGGCAATGCGAAGCTTTGCGCTATGAGAGCGAGAGTTGACTGCCAATTCCTCGGCGGATGGCAGGATCGGTTTCTTTGTCAAAATGTTCACCTTTGGCTTGTTTCCGCACACACAGACCGGGAAGCTCTTGGGACAGGTACAACCGCCTGCCAAGGAAGCGAAGGTCTGCTTGACGATGCGATCCTCAAGCGAATGGAAGGTGATGATGACGATGCGCCCCCCTTTGTTTAAGAGGGACACGGCGGACCTGATTGCCGGAGCAATCACATCAAGCTCTGCGTTGACCTCGATGCGTAATGCTTGGAAGGTTCGCATTGCCGGATGGTGTCCGCCATCTCCGTGGCGCGCAGGGACGGAGCGTTTGATGATCTCAACCAGTTCCCCTGTGGTCTCGATCGGGCCCGTAAGCCGTGCGCGGATAATATTTGATGCGATGCGGGAAGAAAAGCGTTCTTCGCCATATTCAAAGAGGATGCGTTTGAGTGCTTCCTCGGAGTATTCATTAACGATTTTTTTTGCGGTAAGCGTTTTGGTCGCGTCCATACGCATATCCAAAGGCGCGTCGGAGCGATAGGAAAAGCCGCGCTCCGCCGTATCTAATTGATAGGAAGAAACACCGAGGTCAAGAAGCAGACCGTCGATATGCTCAATTCCGCGCTCGGCGCAAACCTTTGCCAGATCGCAGAAATTGCTGTGCACGACCTCTGCCCTCTCGCCAAAGCGTGAAAGGCGCTCGGTAGCAACAGCTACTGCTGTGGCATCTTGATCGAGAGCCAAGAGCTTGCCCCCCTCACCGAGGTGCGATGCAATGACAGAGCTGTGTCCTGCTCCGCCTGCCGTTCCGTCGATGTAGATACCGTTGGGACGAATGGCAAGTGCTTCGATGCATTCATTCAGCATTACCGAATAATGCGAAAACGCGATTTGCTCTTCCATTGCCCTTCTCCCTACTTTCTTACATTTATTAAAGTCTTATTAAAGTCCCAGCTCCTCGAGCTCGCCGATCAGCTCGGTTACGTCGATTTGAGCCTTGTTTTCGTCATAAGTGGACTCGGACCAGATCTCGGCGTATTCGCCGCATCCGACGACCACGATGTTGCGTTCAATTTCCGCATACTCCACAAGCTCTTGCGGCAGAACAACTCTGCCCTGCGAATCGGGAGTAACCTGTGCCAGTGAAGCGTGCAGGAAACGCAGGATTTTTTCGGAAAGCTTACGGTTCTGCTCCTTAAGGGGGGCGATATATTCTTCCCAACCTGCAAGAGAATAGACCTTGAGACACTTTTCGCGGATGTCTTTTGCAATTACGAAGGTCTCACCGAGTTCCTCACGCAATTTTGCGGGCATAAAAACTCTGTTTTTGCTATCTTTATTGTGACGATATTCTCCGCCGAACATAAAAACGTGTCTCCTTTCCAATAAATTCGGTGTGAAAATGATGAATTTGCTCCACTTTGAAACATTTTTCACCACTTTGCTCCACTCACGACTATATTATATACTATTTTTTTCGAGTTGACAAGGGGTTTTTGAAAAAAAGTTGAAAAAATTTTCGATTTTTTTTGGATTTTTTCAAGCAATTAAAAAACAGAGAGAAAGTTTTTGATGAAACTTTTTCCAAAAAGTTTCCGAGGTCAAGGACGCGAGCCCTTGTCTCCCCTCGCAAGGGGCGAAATCAACCTCGGCGTTTCTTTTTGGCGTTTGCGAAGCAAATGCGGCGAAGCGAAGCGTAGCCTTTAGCTCTTTTCTTTGCGCCTCCTACCGGCAAATAAAAAGTGGCTAAGGAATTTATGTGAGAAGCATTTGCCTATAGATTTTTCAAAAAAGTTTTCCAAAATCCCCTCAAAAGAACTTGACGGAAATGTGAAAATATGTTATACTAAAATGAATAGACATTTATGAGTTTATACTCTTGGATAAAGGAAGGATTGTTAGAATGGAACGTGATTTTGAACTCTTTGATGCGCTCTACCTTTTGCGTCAGAAAATAAGAGAACGCGAAAAAGCAAAAACGGGCAGAACCCCTACGGTTTGCCCCGATGACGCTTTGCGCGAGATGGTTCGTCTGATGCCTCAAAAGGCCTCGGACTTTTATAGCATTGGCGGTGTGGGCCCTGCTTTTGTGGAGAACTTTGCCCCCGAATTCCTCGCCGTTATCAACGGCGGTAAGGTTGATGAAGGTGGAGCACAGGTTTCGGATCACGTTGAAGAAACGCTGCGCGAGCTTTCCAAAAAGCTTATCAACATCAACAAGACAAACCGTATGCTCTTCCTGCCCAAGCTGGCGGCAAAATATGCGGTTGACCTTTTTGATGCAAACGGTCGTTACAATCCCCTCGATATTCTCTTCTCTGCTACCGAGCCTATGGTGATCTCCGAGGCGGCTGACCAGGATCTGCCCCGCACCAATCCCGCTCGCGAGAGATACAAGAATCTTGTCAACCTCATTCGTGAGAGCACACGCGATATGCGCGACAAGGGTCAGAACGATCTTTATATCGGCTATCCCTTTGTGCAGGGCTGCCTTTCCAACGGTGAATTTGGCATCCGCGCTCCTCTGTGCCTCTTCCCTGTCGTTCTTGACAGAAACACGACCTCTATTTCGATCGCACTCGACCCCACGCGTGACGTTGTTTACAACAGCACGCTGATCTTGGCGCATTTCAAGTTCAACAGCATTACCACCCCTATGCCCGACTGTGTGCCCGAGGAGATCGATCCCGATACCTTCCTGCAAAATCTCCTTGATTTTTACGCTTCCAACGATATTCGCATTGAATACAACAGCGATGAACTCAAAAAGTTCACCGAATATCCCGGCGAGACCTTCCCGCACTACACGCGCGGAACGCTCAAGCTGGTACACAACATTGTTGTGGGCAAGTTCCCTGCTTACTCCAACTCCATTCAACGCGACTTTGAGCAGATCTTGAATAAGGGACTGATCAACCGTCTTGTCTCTGACCTCGTCTCCGACTACGGCGCGATCGACTTCTACTCCGATCACGATGACAGCAACGTCGAGTTGAATGATCTCGACCCCAACAAATCGATTCCCGAAAATTCCCTTGTTTATATCAACGCACTCAACTCGGCGCAGGAGACCGTTCTGCACGCGCTCAACAAAACCGATGAGTTGGTCGTTGAGGGCCCTCCCGGCACGGGTAAGTCTCAAACCATCACAAGCTTGATCACACAGTTTGTAAACCAAGGCAAGAACGTTTTGATGGTTTCCGAGAAGAAAACCGCTCTTGACGTTGTTTACTCGCGTCTTGGTACCCTCTCCCGCTACGCGGTGATGATGGACGATGCAAACAATAAAATCTGTTCTACGGTCAGCTTGAGCGTCTGCTTCTCAGCACCGACGCAAATGCTCCCATCGAAGCACCCGATCTCTCCCCCATCTCTGCCGAGATCGATACCGACGTGGCAACGCTTGAGATCATTGCCGATAAGCTATTCAAGCCCGGCGAATTCGGTGTGGCTCCCTACAAGCTCTATATGGAGAACCGCCGCATCAATTTGCAAAACCACGAGCAGATCAAAACCTACAAGACCATTCGCACGGTCATCACCGACGAATTGCTTCATCTTAACTACGATGAGATCTCGGCGATCCACAAAAAGTTTGCCAACGGTCAACTCACCAACAGCCTTGACCACTACCAGCTCACCATCGAGCGTTACCCGTGGTTCCTTAAGATGAAGGATGATCTTTCCAGCTACGATCTCATTCTCTTTACCGATGCCATTGACGAAATGATCCTCAAGGTGGATGAGTGGAGAAATCAATCCTTTATGAAGCGTCAGACCTCGAAAGGTCGCTTGACAAAGGAGATCCAAAACCTGACCAAGGCATACTTCCAAAAAGCAGGCGGAGCTTACACCGTTCGCCTGATGATGGAGCAACCCGAGGCAGTAAAGCAAAGTTTGAAGGAATTTACCGCAGGCTATGCTAACCTCAAGCCCGTTGTTATGAGCTTGACCGACCACGAAAACCTCTACCTCGCAGCTCTGCGCAAGATCCACAAGATCTGCGGCGGCACTGTGACCGAGTGGAACGACGAGCTCTACAACACCATTCTGTTTGAATATATTCAGAAGTTCGAGAGCGAAAATCGCACGCTTATTCCCAAGGTCGACTCCTTTGAAAAGATCATCTCCACTATGGAGAACAATATCAAGATCAAGCAAGAGCTCTCCCGTCAGCGCATCACAAAGCTGCTCGCGGATGATATCAAGTATATCACCACATCCAAGCGCAAGGGCGAGATCAGCCGTGCAATTGAGAGCCGCAGACGCAGCAGCGTAACCAAGTTTGTTCAAAAGTTCGATTTTGAGATCTTCAAAGCCCTCAAGATCTGGCTGATGACGCCCGATGCAGTATCTGAGGTCCTTCCCCAACAGAACGATCTGTTCGACCTTGTTATCTTTGACGAGGCTTCGCAGCTTTACGTTGAGAGAAGTATCCCCTCGATCGCTCGTGCTAAGAAGGTCGTTATTGCGGGCGACCACAAGCAGCTCCGCCCCTCCAGCCTTGGTGACGGTCGCTTTGAAATGGAAGATATGCTCGACGAGGATGCAGAGATCTCTGCTGCTCTCGAGGAAGAAAGTCTGCTCGACCTCGCTCGCTTCCGCTACCCTGATGTTCTTCTGAACACGCACTACCGCTCTAAGTACGAGGAGCTCATCGACTTCTCGAACTACGCTTTCTATAAAGGAAGACTTTTTGTTGCTCCCAACACCGATAAGCCCGAAAAGCCCCCCATTGAGGTTCACCAGGTTACCGATGCCGTATGGCAAGGTCGCGCAAACCGCAAAGAGGCAGAGCGCGTAGTAGAGCTGATCAAGGAGTTCTTTGCAACAAGACAAAACAACGAGACCATTGGCGTTATCGCCTTTAACGTATCGCAACGCGATATGATCTATGACGTGATCGATGAAGAATCGGTGAAGGATCCCAAGTTCGGCTCTATCGTTCGCGCGGAAATGAACCGTAAGGACAACGGCGAGGACACAGGCTTCTTTGTTAAGAACATTGAAAGCGTTCAGGGTGACGAACGTGACGTGATTATGTTCTCTATCGGCTACGCCAAGAACACAAGCGGACGCCTCATTCACAACTTTGGTTGGCTCAACCAAAAGGGTGGCGAAAACCGACTCAACGTTGCTATCAGCCGTGCAAAGAAGAAGATCCACATTGTGACATCCTTCCGCCCTGCCGAGCTGATGCTGGACGACGCCAAGAACGACGGTCCTCGTATTTTGAAGAGATACCTCGAATATGCCTTTGCCATCAGCCGCGAGGACAGAGACGAGGCAGAAATGATCCTTCGCTCCTTTGGCGAGACCTACGGCATTGTTGCCGCACCGCTTGAGACCGAGTTCGCTCTGCGTGTCGCAGATGCTCTGCGCGAGAAGGGCTACGACATTGATACCCAAGTTGGTATTGGTGGCTACCGCATTGACATTGCCGTTCGCAAGGGTGGCAAGTACGTGCTTGGTATTGAGTGCGACGGTAAGCTTTACAGCGTGGCATCCTCTGCCCGCGAGCGCGACTACCACCGCCAAAAATACCTTGAATCCCGTGGATGGAAGATCAAGCGTATTTGGAGTATGGACTGGTGGAGAGATCCACAACGCGAGATTTATAACATTTGTGAGATTGTTGACAGTCTCTAAATACAATAAAAACAAAGAAATCCCCGAGCAAGTGGAAGTCTCCACTTTGCTTGGGGATTTTTGAATCTTTAATTATTTTTATGATATCTTATCTAATCTTGTAATCAGTAAGAATTTATTTATTCTCACTTATTAGTTTTGCAATAAAAGGTGAGCATTTTGAACAACCGTATTTAGATAGATCAATATCAATGGTAAAATCGAGAGAATCTTGGATATTATTAAAATCAATATCGAGTCCCAAACGATCGATGTATGAATTTATCGGAAACATTTTTTCAAGATTAGAATCTACACAAAAATATGCAGACTCTCCCCTATCCGTAATGGCTACAAAATATATATCATTTTGCTCATAATATCCTTTGTAAATCAAAATTTGATTGCCAAAATGCTTTTTATCTAAATGATAAAGAATCTTTTGAAACATACAGAATGCCCCCGTTAATTTCATAACTTTTTATTGTCATATTTTTTCTTTTATAATGCCGTCTGCAACCATGTTACAGCCTTCATATAGTGTAAATTCTAAACCTACGCACAAATTATTAGGTGCACATTCTTCATTCAAATAATGAAGCTCAGCTAAAGTCTTAAATTCCTCTATCTTTTTGTAATTACAAACAACTACACTCCAAGAACCTTGTAAACCATCAAATTTAATTTGTGGAGCATATTTGTTTGTATTAAAGGGCATTTGATTTTTTCTACCGCCTTCTTCCGGTTTTAGCCAGCTAATTTCCACAATATATTCCATAAGATTCTCCTCTACATAAACCAAATATGTTCCACTATAGTTTTGAAAAAATCTCTTGACACATCTTAACAATTTCATTATATCATCAAAGTCGATGTTTTGCAAGAGTTCTAACCAAAATTCTTAATTTCAGATAAAAACTCCGCACCTTAAATGAAGTGCGGAGTTAAAAATGCGGATAGTACAAAATTATTTGCTTTTGCTTGTAACAACAACCTTACCGCTATTGGTTTTGACATTGATCCCCATGCCATTTGTACCACTGACGTATGTATTCCCTTCTTGCGTGACGGGGAAATCGATGGTCGGCGTGCCGTCGCGACGGCTCTCGTGTGTGAGGGTGAAGGCGGTGGCTTCGGGGAGTTCAACTGTAACATTGCCCGAGGCAGTTTTGACGTCAATATTATCTACGATAATATTGGAAACGGTTACGTTTGAAGAAACGGCGTTGATAGAAAGCGTTTGCAGCTGCCCGATCAGCTTTTCGGGGATGCGGAGAATGAGGTCTTTGTCTTTATCTTTTGTTCTGCCCCAGAAAGAGGACGAGCCGCGATATTTGATGGAGAGGGTTTTGCCATCCTCGCTGACAAGCCAATGAATTTGCGTCTTTTCGGTCAGATCTGCGGGGGCACTTTCACTAACGGAAATATAGGCATCCTGACAGATAACAACGGTGACGTTGCCGTCGATCCAATCGAGATCGATTCTCTCCAATGCAGGCGCGGGGATGGTTCCCTGCCCCTTATGGTAGAGGCTGTCATCATAGCGGTAATTCGTCCACCCGAGGTTCCACTCCCCTTTGCCGACAAGTCCATTGAGGACGCCGATCAGAATGGCGCACAGCAGGATTCCGCCGAGAGTTATGGCGGTGATTTTGATGATTTTTTTGTTGTTCATAGTTTATTCCTCTGTATCTTCATTCAAAAGTGATCCAAAATCTTTTCATATCTTTATTTTCGCTCGGCTCGTGTACCGTACATTCATAAACACCGCCGTTTGCCAGAATGGTCTTTTCGCTTGCGATATTGCCATCCATGCAGGTGATCAATACTTTATCAAGTCCGATTTTGCGACAAAACGGGAGCGCCATTCGCAGCATCTCTTTGGCGTAGCCCCGGTGCCGCTCGCTCGGTCTTACAGAATACCCGATGTGACCGCCAAATTTTGAGAGATAGTCGTTGAAACGGTGCCTCACCTGCAAGAACCCCAGCACCTTGTTATCCTCTTTTCTGACAAGCATGAACTGCGTTGCAGGAACAAGCGAAGTAGGACAGGTTTCGGGGTTTTCTTCGATGGCACACTTTTCAATATACTCCATTGCATCGTCTGTGCGACGCATCGGACCGCATCCATCCATAGAACTATTTGCTACAAGATATTCCTTTTTGCATTCCAATATCTGATTTGCATATTCTGCTGTTGGGCGCATTAAAATGAGTTTTTCCATGATAGTCTTTTCCTTATAGTTTCATCACCGCATCAAGGCAGAGAGTCAGCGCATATTCGTATGGGTTGCCGCCCCAATTTCGCTCGTCGTATTTTTCTACGTCGGCAAGACTGTCTGCGGTGTAGAGGATCATTCCCCAAGTGGCATCTCTGAAAGCGGAAACAGCGGCAAGCGCCGCGCACTCCATCTCAACGACGGAGCACCCCTCGCTTTTGCGGTAGGCGACCTTCTCCTTGGTTTCGCGGAAAAATCCGTCCGTTGACCAAGTGGTGACCTCTCTATATTTCATTCCGTGTTGGGTCACAGTTTCTTCAATGGCTTTTCTCGCTCTTTCGCCAATTTCCATAAATCTTGAAGGCGGCGCGTAGTGGTAGGAAGTTCCCTCGTCGCGCAGGGCTTTGGCGGGAACGAGGAACGTCCCCTCGGGGAACTTTTCGAGTGCACCGCAGGAGCCCGCGGAGATGATCTCCCGTACGCCGTAGCCGATTAGCCAATCAAGTATCTGTGCCGCTGCCGCAGAGCCAACGGGGGCTTCGCAAAGCGTGATCTCTTCCCCATTGTATTTGGTCACATAAATGGGATAGCACTTGGTCATACTGCGGAACTCGGAGACCTTTACGGTCTCGGTCTTGCTTGCATATTCGGTTATGTAATCCCCGAGAAAGGCGAACACGCACTTTTTCGGGAGCTTTAAATTCAATTTTTCGTGTGTGGGATTGATGACCGCTGTTTTATCGGTGTCAAACTCTAAAATCGGTATTTCATGATTGATAATGCTCATTTTTTCTCCAATTCGTTAACGTAAACGGTTCATTTTATCGGTTTCTATCACATTCCCCAACGTGTAGAGCACCAAGGCGGCATCGGCATCGCACGCTTTTGTGTAGGCGGTGACGTCGGTGTAATCCGTGCGCGGTGAGGAAAGATTATATAGGACAAGGTCAAAGTGCTGTGCCAAAAAGGGGGCTACCGAGTTGGCAAAGCTATCCTTAAAAATGGCGAGTGTCGGGCGGTCTTGACCGTCCTTTTTGGTAACGGTAACAACGTCGTGCGTGCCATCGAGGAAAACGGAATATTTATCGTTTCCCTCAAGATGTGCGCGGTTGTAAAGTCCACCATCGAGGACTCTGCCGTCGGCTGTGACGAGGAAATCATCCTCGTTGCCAAGGAGCCACAATTCCACCGTGTCGGGCGGCACAAAGTGAAAGCCCGAAGCAGAGGCAAACGTGCCCCAAAAGTCCTCGGAGACGGTTTCTTTTTGAAATTTTTCTGCGGAAATAATATCGTTTTCCATTCCAAAAGCTTTCAGAATATCACAGTAAGCGTAGTATGCGCCAAGCGTCGTCCAATGGTGGTCGGTTCGATAATAGACGTATTCTCCGCTCTCGTAGCGGTCGCGGTAAGATGGAACAAGGTCGAGATAGTTCACGTTCTCATCCACGTTCTCGCGCAGCGTTTGAAGCATAGCATCACTCGCACTGCTGGGATATAGGAAAGCAGGCGCGGCGACGTCGGCGGTACGTCCTGTGAGAAAAACGACAAACGGAATGTCGACATTCTCTCCTGCGCGATTGATGCCATCGGCGGCGTTTTTCAGATGATCGGAGTCGATGACGTCACTATCCTCTGCCGCATTTCCGTCGATGCGCGCGGCGGCAAAAAGGCGTTTGGCAAGCTGACCGCCATTCCCCATCAAAATGCCGTTGTTCTCCCCTTTTCCAGAGAGGAGCTCGAGAGTGCCTTTGAGGGTGACAAGAAGATCACGTGCCACAAATTGGTCGGCAAAATAGTCGTTGTAGGAGCTCGAAAGCTCTCCTGAAAGGAGTTTCTCGGTGTCAAACTGCGGAAGCGTTTGCAGGGCGCGGTTCTCTCGCGCGGAAAAGGGTTTGTCGGGAATGAGCCAAAAAGCGATGGCGAGGGAACTCAAAAGCAAAACGAAGCTGACGACGATGGCAACAGAATGTCGGTGTTTCATATTCGTTTCGCGCGGATGCGCTTCCCTTCTTGATTGGTAATATCAGAATTGCGTGTATTCAAACGGGCTGAAGGTGGAGTCCACCAGATATGCCACGCACACACAGAAAAGTGTAATGCAAAGAATAACGGTCGCGGCTTGCAGGCGCGGATGTCTTGTTTGGATGCGCTGCCAAAATCGTTTTGGTAAAGGCGTTGCGCCGATGGCTGAGATAAGGATCAGCGGTGTCAGGCGTATCAGAGTATAAAGCGCGGTAGGCGTTACAAGTCCGTCTGCTCCTACTCCGAAAAGTGCTAAAAAAGTAGAAAGCGCGGCACTAAGATCGTTGTGCGAGAAGATCAGAAATCCCACACCGATAAGAAAAAGCGAGTACAGATGTCCTATTATGCGCGGAGAATTTTCCAAAAGGCGAAGCAAAAATGCACGCTCCAAAATAAGGATCAAAGCAAAATAGACGCCCCAGAGCACAAAATTCCAATCCGCCCCGTGCCAAAAGCCTGTGAGAAGCCATACAACGGCGAGGTTGCGATAGCGTTTGAAAGTCCCCACACGGTTGCCGCCAAGCGGAATGTAGACGTATTCACGAAACCACGAGGAGAGCGAGATGTGCCACCGTCGCCAAAACTCGGTGATACTGCGGGAAATATAGGGATAATTGAAGTTTTCGGGAAAGTGAAAGCCAAACATTCTCCCAAGCCCGATCGCCATATCCGAGTATCCCGAAAAATCGTAGTAGAGGTGCAAGGAATACAGAATAACAATCAACCACGCGCCGAGAACAGTCGCTTCTACTACCCCACTGTCTTGAAAATAGACAAATCCCGCCGCCAAAGCATCTCCTATGAGCACCTTTTTGGATAGTCCCACAACAAAGCGCAAAATGCCCGCGGCAAAGTCGTCCACGTTCTCGCGGCGCGATGTGAGCTGCTCGTCGATCTCGGTATAACGGACAATAGGACCTGCGATCAGTTGTGGAAAAAGCGTAACATACGCGCCAAAGTTGATATAATTCTTTTGCGCCACACAATCTCCGCGCCATACATCCACGGTGTAGGAGATGATCTGAAAGGTGTAAAAGGAGATACCAATGGGTAGCGCAAGCCCTGCTATTGTGGGGATGTTGACACTCGGCAGGCGCGAGAGGTTATGAGCAAAAAAGTTATAATATTTGAAAAAGAGCAAAAAAGAGAGACTGATGCACACCGACAGCGCGGTGAAGATCTTTGCGCGGCGTGGACTTTCTTCACGATACGCGCCTATGAGAAGCCCAAAGAAGTACGCAAGTGTGACCGATAAAAGCATCAAAAGCACGTAGATAGGCTCACCCCACGCGTAAAAGAAAAGGCTGACGAGAAAAAGTGCTAAATTCTTCCCTTTTCGCGGCGTGATATAGTAGATCAGCCAAACCGCAGGCAAATATGCAAATAAAAAAATCAGAGAGGAAAATACCATACTCAAGATAGCTCTCTTTCATACTTATTATTATACAGTATTCGCGCTTTGTTGTCAAGAAATACGCGATGAAAAATAATAATAGCGCGTGAATATCTCTTGACGAAAATAAGTAGATATGATAGGTAATTCAAGAATTGCCCATCCGCAGATACAAAAGTAGCCGAGAGTAACCTTTTAGTACTCTCGGCTGTTGGTTATCTATCAATCTTGTATCTATCTCATTCTTTCACTTGCCCACTTTTTATGTACTGCTGTATGGTGCCACAGATTAACAACGGGGAAAACAAGAATTGCTACAAGGAAGATCCATTGCGGCGGATTGGCCATGAAAAGGATTCCTGCATCGTTCCACAAAGCACCAAATGGAAAAACAAAGGTTGAAGCAATGAAAATCCACTTTGGCGGTTCGGGAGTAAAAAACATAACAACGTATATAACCGTAAAGAGAATACATTCGATAATAAATTCTTTTGTTTTTGCCAACTTCTTGAGATCTGCTTTGCGATCATACCGATCTGCCCCAAGAACATTAAGAAATTCTCTGCGAAATGTGGCGTTTTTAACGTGGGGAATACAGAGTGTAAGAGTCGTAACAGCTGGCAAGCAGATACGTAATAAAACATTGACGGCATACATACCCTTATCAGGGTCTCCTAAAATCGCATTAAAAATGGTTGCGAACAGAGCAATTGACAAAAGATATAAAACCATCATTGCCCCAATTAAAATTGCTACATTGATAAGTGTAAGCTTAACTGTTTTTTTAATGGTGTCTCTTGTTGCTTTTTTCATATCATTTTCTCCTTTTGTTGAATTATTTAAGCGGTGCGTAAAGTCTACTTTTAAGACGCTTTTTCAAAGCCTTCCATCTGCACACAGTAACATTTCCAGAGGTGCACTCTCCTACCACATCGCACATCATTTTTTCATTTATAAAAAATGATGTGGCATAAGAAGGATCGATTATCAAATAATGATATTCCGCCCCCTTTGCAGGAAACTCCGGAATGGAATATTCGGTATAATTATTCTGATCCATCTCTCTCGGCCCCGGACGCATACCAAAACCTGTTACCAAAATTTTACCAGGAATTGATTTGTGCATACGGTATTCCCTATCACTCACTAACAAAAACATTCTCAGAACCGGAAAAGGAACATCTAAAAAGTGAATGTGCAACGTTTTTTCATTCATTTGGATTTCGATATCGGCGCGTTCTTCTACTCCCAACAATGACACAAAAGGTACACGCCGAAATCGACAAGAATAACCGTTTTTAAGGCATAGGTACCATATTTTCAAATATTTAAGCGGTTTACTAATAAAAAAGCAAAGCATCGGTATGACATGATCAATAATCGCAATCATAAGCAGAAGTGCAGTTGGACAAGCGATGCAAGAAAGAATAACAATAAAAGTACCGTTTTCAAGTCCTTGCTCAAAGCCACCTTTAATAGTATCCCAGAAAATATCAAACCTGAATTTGGAAATAAAAACAGCTAACAATACACCAGCAATCACCAAGATAGGAACGCCTATGAGGAGTTTTCCTTTGGTTTTGTTTGAAAGTTTTCGTTTTTTCATATAAGATCGTCCTTTCTGCGATATGCCACCGTTGCTTATACGCCATCACACTCTTCCTTTTTCGACAACACAAGTAATTCATCCGCAAGCATAATTTCGTGATTTTAATTTGACCGCCGCTTTTTAGTTTTTACTAAAAAACAAAAAAGTGCGCCAACAGGAGTCGGCGCACCGAAAACGCAAACTCCGATTGTTGTCACACAAAACTTAACAAGCACAGAGAATCTCCATACAAAATCTGCCAAGTAGAGCTTGCATTTTTCAAGCTTATTATTAGCAGAAAATTGTATGGCAATAAAGCCCCCTGCAAAAAAACAGAGAGATCCCCTAATACTTGTTATTCAGTTTTGTGTGACAAGTACAGTATAGCACAGTTTTTGGGAGATTGCAAGAGCTTTGGCGAAATTTTGTTGTAAATCAAAAAAACAGACGACCTAATGGAAGGCGGCAAGCGCCACGAGATTGCAAGCAATCTCTTCGCCCCTTTATGGGAGCACCAAGGTACTCCCCTATCGGTTGATTGTTTGTGCACTATAATTCGTTTGTCTTTGGACCGTCCGGGAGGCCGGTCCCTACAGGGGAAAACAAAAATTTTGTAGGGACCGGCGGCCTCTCGACGGTCCGTTTTTCTCATAAACACCTCTTTTAACGGGCAGGGTCTTGGCGGCGCCTGACCGTTTGCGACAGCAAGAGCGAGGTTTTACCTCGCGCCGACTGTCCGTCCGCAAACTAACAACTCTATTTTGGTATATGTGTTGGAGAGTTCGTGAAAGCGGTGTGGGGGAAACTACTTGCAAGAAGTTTCCCCCACGTAATATTCCCTATTCTATTATGCCTTGCCAACAGAGCCGAAGAGCTCCATCTTTTCTTTAACGGTTGCCTTGATTGCTTCAACGCCGGGAGCGAGGAGCTTACGGGGGTCAAAGCCCTTACCGGAAAGATCCTTGCCTGCCTCAACGTATGCGCGAGTAGCGGCTGCGAATGCAAGCTGGCACTCGGTATTGACGTTGATCTTGGAAACGCCAAGGGAGATCGCCTTCTTGATCATATCCTCGGGGATACCCGTACCGCCGTGCAGAACGAGGGGCATCTCTCCTACCTTTTCGGAGATAGCTGCCAAAGTATCGAAGGAGAGTCCCTGCCAATTTTCGGGGTACTTACCGTGGATGTTACCGATACCTGCTGCAAGCATCGTAACGCCGAGATCTGCAATCATCTTGCACTCGGCGGGATCTGCGCACTGGCCCATACCGACAACGCCGTCTTCCTCGCCGCCGATAGAGCCGACCTCTGCCTCAAGGGAGAGTCCCTTCTCTGCACAAACCTTAACGAGTTCTTGGGTCTTTGCTACGTTCTCTTCGATAGGATAGTGAGAACCGTCGAACATAACGGAGGAGAATCCTGCCTCGATGCACTTGTATGCACCCTCGTAGCTGGCGTGGTCAAGGTGAAGTGCTACGGGCACGGTGATTCCAAGCTCGTTGATCATACCGTTTACCATACCTACGATGGTGGTATAACCGCACATATATTTG
>JAZNZC010000120.1:0-15470 GCA_045594745.1 Eubacteriales bacterium | reverse complement strand
GGCTTGCGTCATGCGACCAATGGTATAGCGGTGGACTTCCTCTTGGATGCGGTAAATCAGCGAGAAAACGTCCTGCACGCGAGCGATGGAAATTTCCTCGTTCTCGGTGCAAAGCGCGCGCGTTTTGTGGAAATCATCCTTAACCATACCGAACACGGGAATATCCAATCCTTTTTCGGCAAGCAACTCGCGAATGGTGGAAACGTGTCCGCGTCCGCCATCGAGCAGAATGAGGTCGGGCAGGTTGGAGAAAGAGCCCTCGTCATCGCCCAAGTGTGAAAGTCGACGGTCAAGTGCCTCTCTCATTGAAGCGTAGTCGTCGGTTCCCTCTACGCTACCAATGCGGAAGGTGCGATAATCGGATTTTTTGAATTTGCCCTCCTCGCACACGATCATACCTGCGGTCAGATACTCCGAACCGATGTTGGAAATATCATAAGCCTCAATGCGTGCGGGGTAACATTCAAGATTGAGGATTTCAGCAAGGCGTACAAGCGTGCCCTCGGTGCGGTTTGTTTCGGCGGTGAAAAGACGCGCTTGTTCGGCGGCGTTCTTTTGTGCCATATCGCACAGCGTGTGGAGCTCCCCCCTCTCGGGAACGCGAATAGAAACGCGATGCCCCGAAATGTGGTGGAGATATTCGCCCAAGGTGGCGATTTCCTCATCGTCGGTGGGAAACGCCAGAAGAACACGCGACGGAATATCCTCACGCATAGAGTAATGACGGCAAAGAAATGCGGTCAGCTCCTCGGGCTCGGGGAGCGCATCCGCGCCAAAGAGAAAGTCGTTTTTATCTTGCAGAACACCTGCACGAATGTAAAAGACCGAAATGCAAGCGCAAAGCTCGTCGGCATAAAACGCGATGACGTCCTGCTCGGTATCGGGAGATGCGACCACCTTTTGCCGCTCACTGATGCGGTCAAGAGCTGTGAGCGTATCGCGACATTTCGCGGCCTGCTCGTATCTTTCAGCCTCGGCGTGCGCATACATTTGCGCTTCGATCTCGCGTTTGACGTCCTTTACCTTGCCACCCAAAAGCTCGGCGGCATAGCGCATAGTCGCTTTGTGCTCCTCGGGAGTCACGTTCCCTGTGCAAATTCCCGAGCAACGCCCCATCTGATAATAGATGCAGGGACGCTCACGTCCAATATCGCGTGGAAAGCGGCGAGAGCAGGTAGGCAGGCGCAATGTGCGTGAGAGAAGCTCGATCAGCGAATACGCCGTTCCCGAACCCGAATAGGGGCCGAAATAGCGCGCTTTGTCTTTCTCTCTGCGGCGCGTGAAAACCAGACGTGGATATTCCTCGTCGGTGATTTTGATATAGGGATAGGACTTTGCATCCTTGAGGCGGATGTTATATTTGGGATTGTATTGCTTGATGAGGGTGTTCTCAAGCGAGAGCGCCTCCATCTCATTGTCGCAAACGTAGCAGTCGAAATCCTCAACCGAGGCGACCATGCGCGCGGTTTTGAGGTTCTTTTCGCTATTTTGAAAATATTGCGACACGCGGGATTTGAGCTTGCGCGACTTTCCCACGTAGATGACCTTGCCGCGCACATCGCGCATAATGTAAACGCCCGGACAAAGCGGCAGATCGTTTGCCTTTTGGAGCAGGCGGCTCATTCTGTCGGCTTCCCGTGTCATACAAGGCCTCCTTTCAATGGGAAATGAAAGCATAAACACTTGACGGATGCTTCGCATCCTACACCTCATCCGGCTCGCAACGCTCGCCACCTTCTCCTCGAGGAGAAGGCTTGTGTGTTATTTCGCAACATTTCAAAGGCTTCCCCTTGAGGGGAAGCTGTCACCGATAGGTGACTGATGAGGTGTAGCCGCTTACGGCGGCGTTATTCCGCTTGCGGAACAAAAACGGCGTGCGTACAAAGGGCCTATGCCCTGCCTGACGCACACCGCCTATGCAAAATTATGGATCAATATTCCGCAAAACCGTTCTCAATCAGCTCTACCAAGCCTGTAATTGCGGCGTTTTCATCCTGACCGTCAGCAATAAGGGTAATGGTCATGCCCTTTGCAACGCCCAGCGAAAGAACACCCAAAAGACTCTTGGCGCTGACCTTGCGATCCTCTTTTTCTACCCAAACGGAAGCCTTATAGCTGTTTGCCTTTTGGATGAAGAAGGTGGCGGGACGCGCGTGTAATCCACTGGAATTGGTGATGGTGACCTGACGTGAAATCATACGTTAATCTCTCCTGTACTCTCGTAAATGAATGAGGCAGCCCGACACCTCGGGCACGCTCTTGCTTATTATATTATTATTATAGCAAACTATTTTGAAAAAATCAATATGTCATTTTGTTGTTTTTTTATAGACTATGCTATCACTTTTCGTGCAAAATATCCACAAAGAGGTGCTTTTTTGCCACTTTTTGCCCGTTTTGGATACAAAAAGCCAACATCGACCAAAACGGAACGATCATTCCGGGATAGTACCAAAGGTGATCGAACATCCCCATAACAAGTGCACCCGCAACCGCCACGACGGCTACACTATTTCCTTTTCGCACACCACGCCACAACGAGACGCCAAGTAAGAGAAAAAACAAAACAAGCCCTACCGCGCCAAGCTCTGCGGCAATTTGCAAAAAAATGTTGTGCGCGTGCATCACGCGTGCCGTTCCGCTGACGGCAAAGTGCGGATAGATCGCACGCCAAGCTCGCTCTCCAACGCCAATTCCTACGGGATGCTCTCCAAGCATTCGCCAAGTGCCGATCCAAGTTTGCAAGCGGTAGCGGATGGAGCTCTCACCAAGATCACCGATACTGAAGAGTCTCCCTCGAAAGCTCTCGGGCAAAAGTGGGAGCGATAAAAGGGCGATCGGCGGCAGAAAGAGGATGACTTTTCTGCTCTTTCGACTGTAAAAAAGCAAAAAAAGCAGAATTTCAAAAAGCAACCCCAGCCACGCGCCGCGAGACCACGTCAGAAGGATGCACAGGGCGCAAAGAATGGTGGTAACGGCATAGAAAAAGCGCCGACGCCCTTTGTTTTGGGGTAAAAAGGTCGCCCATAGGGAAAGCGGAAAATACAAAAGCAGATACACCGCCAAAATGTTGGGATTATCAAAAAGCGAGGTAACACGACCGCCAATGTCGCCAAAGCGTTTTGCATCTACCCATCGCAGCTCCGCCACGCCAAAAAGATACTGCCCTACCCCAATCGCAGAAATAAAAAGCAAAGCAAGCGAGGAAAGAAAAACAAGGCTTTTTTCAATCCGTTCCCCAAAAAGGTGACGTGCGGAAAACCACACAGATGTCAAAAGTGCAACCGTCAAGGCATCGACCGCTCTGCCAAAGCCCGTAAGCGCGGTTGAAAGCTGCAAAAGCAAAATGAGAAGAACGAGAAAATCGGCAAAATCAAGTTTGGGTTTGGGTTCTTGGAGCAAGCATCGCACAAACCAAAACAAAAGAAATGCACATATCGGTAAAAGCCAAAGCGTGGAATGTTCAAATACTTGAAAAAACGGAAATGCGGAAAGCAGAATGAGAAAACCCCATTCGGGTATGTGGAAGCGTTCAATAAAAGCGCTTATCTTCTCCAAAATTTGCGTTTGCCTCAAAAAATGCAGGACAGGTGCCAAAAAAGACATAAAAAACTCCCCCTTGTGTGATATGTAAGGGGGAGTTTTTTATTAGAAAATAGCGTTTTATAAATATTCTTTTTGACCGTTCAATCTCCAATCTTGTTCCTTATTGCATAATTCCTTCCGGTATGTTAATCACGACTACAGCAAAACATTTCTTGTAGGGGACGACGTCCTCGGCGTCCCGCTCTGAAAATCCCAAGTGAATTTAACGGCGTGTTTTTCTTACGATGCTTTCTTTTTTTACAATCAAAAATCCTCTTTTTTTCGGGGCGTCGAGGACGTCGCCCCCTACAAAGTTAGATTTTTCTTGTAAAAAATGACACTTTTTTCGTGTTAGGTTTTCTCCAACAAATCCGGTCGCAGTTTTTCGGTCAGTTCTTTTGCTTGCTCGTCGCGCCAAGCGTCGATGTTTTTGTGGTGTCCCGAAATGAGCACGTCGGGCACTTTAACGCCGTGGAACTCATAGGGGCGTGTGTATTGGGGATATTCCAACATTCCCGAGGAGATGCTTTCCTTTTCGTAGCACTCGGCATCCGAAAGAACGCCGTCAATGAGACGTGCAACACAGTCGGTGAGGATACAAGCGGGAATTTCACCACCCGTGAGCACAAAATCGCCAATAGAGATTTCTTCATCCACGATCTCATCTACAATGCGACGGTCAACGCCCTCATAGTGTCCGCAGAGCAAAATGAGGTTGTCGTAATCGCGTGCAAGCTCGGCGGCGCGGGTTTGGTTAAGGACTTTTCCCGTGGGGGAAAGATAGATCACGCGTCTTTTTTCGGGCACAAAGCCTTCCTCGGCTTGCGCACGCAAAATGGCTGTGTAGCAGTTGTAAATGGGGGGCGCCATCATCAGCATCCCTTTTCCGCCACCGTAGGGCGTGTCATCCACGCGGCGGTGCTTATCCTCGGAATAGTCGCGGATGTTATGCGTTTTTACAATAATCGCGCCGCTTTTTTGCGCGCGGCCGATAATGCTTTCTCCAAGAACGGTGTCGACAAGATCGGGGAAAAGCGTCATAATATCAAATCGCATATCAGTCCTCTCCTCCCTCGATCAATCCGGGAATGGGGCGAACATAGATCGCATCATCGGGATCGATGTGCGTGATAAATTCGGGCACGGCGGGAACGTAAAACTCGCCTTTTTGATTCTTGACGACATACAGGTCACGTGCGCCGCTTGTATTGACATCCTTAAGCGTGCCAAGCACAGTATTCGTGTCTGCGTGCTTGACAGGAAGTCCGATCAGGTCAGCAATAAAGAAGCTTCCCTCCTCTACGGGCAGATCTTCGCGTGCGGCAAAGACCTCGGTATTTCTAAGCACGTTTGCGGCTTCCTCACTCTCCACGCCCTCGAGATCCATCAAGACGAACTGCTTAAAAACAGACGCGTGCAGAACGCGGCGAGGAGTGTATTCTTTATTTTTGCAAAACCAAACGGTATCAAGGGATGCCAAAATTTGCGGTGCATCGCACCAGCTTTCCAATTTAACCGTTCCTCGAAAGCCGTGGGTATTCACGATCTTTCCTGCGGGCAGATACTCGAGTTTCATAAAGAAGAGTACTTCCTTTCCTCATAATGCTTATAGTATATCACAACAGCGACAAAAATGCAAGGGGCGTGCGTGTTTTTCCTGCTTTTTTCTACCCATAGAAGAAAAAAGTTCCGCCGTTCTCAAAATATTTACAAATTTACCCTTGCATATCGACATAAAAGCGTTTATAATAATTGGGATCATTTTATTAACGGAGGACCTATTATGGGAGATTGGACAATGATATTGATGCTGGGCGGCCTTTTGCTCGTTATGTATTTTGTAATGATTCGCCCCCAAAAGAAGCAGGAAAAAGAGCAAAACGATATGCGTAACAACCTTGCCGTTGGCGATGAGATCACCACCATTGGCGGTATTATCGGCAAGATCGTCAGCATTAAGGAAGAGACCTGCGTGATCGAGACCTCTCACGAGCGCACCAAGATCCGCATCCTCAAAACTGCTGTCAGCCGCGTTGACGTAAAGGCTGAGGACGCTGAGTAATGCAAAATTACTCTCTTTATTCATAAAAACACTCCGTGCGGAATACGTTGTAACAAACGGTTTTGCACGGAGGTTTTTATTTTATGAAGAAGACACCAAAGAAATACAGAAAAGCGCGCGAGCAAAAAAGCGGCGCGACGGAAGGCTCTGCCTTTTTGAAGAGTACGCTTGGAACACTTCTCCTCACGCTTGCAGTGGGCGGCGGACTGTTGCTCCTCTCTTCGCTGATACTTGTTTTTACACCCGATCCTCTCTCGCTCGCCCTCTCTGCGGGGCTGATTTGTGCCTCTCTGACGGCATTTGTCGGGGGATTTTTCGCTACACGTATCTATCATTTGCCCGCTCTCGGCGCAGGACTCATCAATGGGATCCTCATCACGGCGCTCTCGCTTCTCTTCTCTCTTTTGTTTGCAAAGAACGCAGACTGCTATGCCACGGGATATTCGGCAGCAGTCTCGGCATTGCTGCACGCAGGCGTGGTCGGACTTTCGATCGGCGGTGCGTTTGTCGGTGCTCGCGAGAAAACGCCTACCAAACGACGCAGAAAAATGAGAAGATAAAACAAACGCTTATGCTTCGCGTTTTTGCGTTGCATAAGCGTTTGTTAATAACAAATTATTTCGGTTGCAACAAAGAATTCAAATAATCCTTGCCGAGAGGTGTAATACTGTAAAGGTCACACGGAGCTCCGTTTTGGACGATGAGCTTCTTTGCAATTTTTCCCTCTGTCACAAGAGTGCTCAAAACCTCAAACAGGGCGATATTTTTAATGCTAACCTGTAAGGTAACATTTTGAAGGATTTGAGCGCCGTATAAGTCTTTAATGCTCAAACACGTTAAGATGTAACATTCCAAAGCTTCTTTTGTCAATCTGATAGCCATACTATCCCCTCCTTTTTTTAATTATTGTATCACTTTTTGCTTACTTTGTCAATGTTTTTTCGAAATTAAATGTGCGAACAAAAAACGCTTATGCTACACGTTCTTGCGTAACATAAGCGTTTTGTTTATGTTATTATTCGGCAATGGTGATCTTAATACCACCGCTGGTGGTTTTTGCCTTGAACGTGCCGCCGCTACCATTTTCCGGCGTACGCACGCTGCCGCTGGTAGAGTGACAATCAAAGGTTTTGGCACTCAGGATGCTTGCACGGATGCCTCCGCTGGTGGTATGCAGATCGAAGGATGCCGCATCACAGCGGTCGAGTTCAATAGATCCGCTGGTGTTATCGATCGTGCACGATCCGCCACAGACAACATTTTGCAGATCGATGCTACCCGATATGTTTTTGACGGTAACGGATGTGGGCGTTGCATTCTTGATTTCGATACTGCCACTGCCGTTAGCAACATCCAAGGTGCCATTTACTCCACCAAGAATGCGGATGCTACCGCTGGTGTTTCGAGCATTCAAATTTCCACCTACGCTGCCGTTGACGGTGATGCTACCGCTCGTGTTTTTGACATCGATTGCTCCTGTAACACGAGAGGAACAAGTAATAGAACCGCTTACGTTTTGCAAACTTGCATTTGAAAAAGTGAAACCTTCTTGTACCTTGATGCTACCGGAGGTAGAATGAATACTGAGAGATTCGTAAATTTGCGCGGGCAGGTAAACAATTACGCTCGGATTTTGGAAGGCATTGAAAACGCTAATATACTCGTACCATTTGCGATTATCACCCTCTTGCTTGACAGTAAGTACACCGTCAACCAATTCGACCGTGTGAGGGTTGTTTTCTGTTTCTTTGCACTCTACGCGCCACTCATCACCCTCGATGGGACGAAGCTCTACGCGACTATCAAGAGTTGTGATCTTGATCGTTTTGGGCAATTTATCCATACCGTATGGATAAACCGAATCCTTTACTACGTTCTTTTGAATGGGATACTTTTGCAAAAGCACCCAACCCAATCCCACAAGAAGTGCACCGACGATAAGACAGATCAGTGCTATGATCAATACTGTTTTCATTTTTTTATCTCCTTCCAAAAAGCAATTTGAATGATCCGCTAAACATAGCGGCGATTCCTTTTGCACCAAGCTTTGTGAGGCGAAGCCCTACCCACAGGCAGAAGATGCAAAGTGCGCCAAGCACCAATGCTGCACCGAGCACGAGCACTGCCGCGGCAATACCCTCGCCCATAAAAATGATGGGTGTTGCAATCAACAAACCGAGAGCCGATGCACCAAAGGAAACAACGAGCGACCACGGAACTACCATTGCAAGAGTAGCGATCACAATGGCAAGAGTGAGCAAAACGGCAAACGCCGTGATAAGTAAAGGCAGCCACACGGGAAAGCCGAGGATAAGAAGCCACATAACAAGCCCGCTTCTTTTGGGCTTTTGCGCTACGTGGGAAGCATAAACAGGAGTTCTTGCCCCTGCAAGAATTTGTGCGGCAACGCTATCAACGCCACCCATTTTGGCAACCGCTGCATCGGGACTGTAACCGCTTTCGATGTAATCGTCTATCATTTCGCTGTAATATTCCAGCGTTGCATCAATGTCACGCGGCGGCAGTTGACCTAACCGACTGCTCAGCTGTTCAAGAAATTCTGTCTTTTTCATCTTTGTTTTCCTCCTGTTACAAATTGATAAATATGCATCATTTCCTTCCATTCCTCGGCAAATGAGTTCAGACGCATGATGCCTGCCGCGGTGATGCGATAGTACTTGCGGAGTCTGCCGTTGTGCTCAACCGCGCGTACGGTCAGCTGCCCTGCCTCCTCCAAGCGACGAAGGATAGGATACAGTGTGGATTCGGAAATAGCAATGTAAGGTTGAATTTCTTTGATGATCTGGTATCCGTAGGAATCCTCGCGGCGAATGGCCGCCAAAACGCAGATATCGAGAAGTCCTCTTTTGAGTTGAATATCCATGCAATACCCCCTTTCGCATAATACTATACCACGCATAGTATTGTTTGTCAAGCACTTTTATGCAAAAATGACAAAATGTTCATATTTCGTACAATGTAGAGACATAAATGTGGCGTATAATAAAAAGGTTAAAGATATTTTATCTTTTGGAATATTATTAAGAAAGGATGTGCGCGCGTGAGAAAGCTGCTCAAATATTTGAAGCCCTACACAAAAGAATGTATCATCAGCCCCTTGTTCAAGCTACTCGAAGCAGTTTTTGACCTTTTGGTGCCGCTGGTCGTCAAGACCATTATCGACGATGGCATCGCTACGGGCAACAAAACGGTAATCGGCTCCTCTTTTGGCATTCTCGTTGCCTTTGCCGCTGTGGGACTTTCCTGCACGCTTGTGGCGCAATATTATGCGGCACGTGCCGCCGTGGGTGTGAGCACCGACCTGCGCCGCGATCTTTTCGCACACATTCAAAAATTTTCTTATGCTCAAACCGACAGTGTGGGAACCTCTACGCTCATCACCCGACTGACGGGTGACATCAATCAGGTACAGTCCGCCGTCAACTTCACGCTCCGCCTGCTATTGCGCTCCCCCATCATCGTGCTGGGAGCCGCCGCTATGGCGTTTGCCGTTGACGCAAAGGGTGCTTGGGTGTTTGCCGTTGTCATCCCCGTTCTGTCTGTTATCGTTTTTTCGATCATGCTCAAAACCACGCCTATCTACAAAAAGGTGCAGAAAAATCTTGACAGCGTAACAGGTGTTGTTCGTGAAAATCTTTTGGGCGTTCGCGTGCTCCGCGCATTCCGCAAAGAGGACGAGGAGATCGCTCGCTTCTCTGCCGCCAATGAGGAGCACAATCGCGTGCAGAACTTTGCAGGTCGCATTTCCGCACTGATGAATCCGCTCACACTCGTTGTCGTTAATGCAGGAGTGATCGTTCTTCTGTCCACGGGCGCAAAGCTCGTTGAAATTGGAGATATGTCGCAGGGTGACGTGGTAGCACTTACTAACTATATGGCACAAATCCTCGTGGAGCTCGTCAAGTTTGCTATGACGGTCTTTACCGTGAACAAGGCGCTCGCCTCTGCCGACCGCGTGCAGGCAATTTTTGATACTCCCGTTGGAATGGAAACGCTTGATGACGTCAAAACTTATGGTAACACCGATGATGCGGTGCGTTTTGAAAAGGTTTGTCTGACCTATGCAGGTGACTCCGAGGAAACGCTCTCGGACATCAGCTTTTCCGCTCCTCGCGGTGCGACCGTTGGTATCATCGGCTCGACAGGCTCGGGTAAGACCTCGCTTGTCAACCTCATCCCCCGCTTTTATGAAGCGACCGGGGGGCGCGTTCTGGTAAACGGCCGCGACGTTAGGTCTCTTGATGTTGACACTCTGCGCGACAGCATTGCCATCGTTCCGCAAAAGGCGGTCCTCTTCTCGGGCACGGTGCGCTCCAATCTTTCCTGGGGCAAAGCCGACGCAACCGATGACGAGATGTGGCAAGCACTCGAATGGGCGCAAGCCAAGGAATTTGTGATGCAAAAGAACGGTCTTGACGAACCCGTAAGTGCGGGCGGCAAGAACTTTTCGGGTGGTCAGCGCCAGCGCTTGACCATTGCGCGCGCACTCGTAAGAGGCGCAGAGATCCTGATTTTGGACGACAGCTCCTCGGCGCTCGACTATGCAACCGATGCAGCTCTGCGTGCGGCTTTGCGCGCTATTCCCAACTCCCCCACCGTGTTTATCATTTCGCAACGCACCTCGTCAATTCGTCATGCCGACCTCATCCTTGTCATGGAAGACGGCAAACTCGTCGACCAGGGACGTCACGACGACCTGCTCTCTCGCTGCGATGTGTACCGTGAGATTCACGAGTCGCAGTTCAAAAAAGGGGGTGAGCAAGAATGAAAAAGCTGACCTTTGACCGCCGCGCTCTTTCGCGCGTATTTGCGGGACTCAAGCATTATCGCTTGGCACTTGCCGCTTCTCTTCTCCTTGCCGCCGCTGTGGTGGCGCTCACGCTCTATATTCCCCTCTTAACAGGACAGGCCATTGACTGCATCATTGGCAAGGACAACGTTGATTGGAGCGGCGTTTGGAGAGTATGCATTGCCATTGGCATCTGCACACTGATCTCGGCTCTTTTCCAATGGCTGATGAACGTTATCAACAACCGCATCACCTACGGAATGGTGAAGAGACTTCGCCGCGAAGCCTTTGAAAAGCTGCAACGGCTTCCCCTTTCCTACATTGACTCCCATCCCACAGGAGACGTGCTGAGCCGCATGATCACTGACGTGGATCAATTCACCGACGGACTTCTCCTCGGCTTTGCACAGTTCTTTACGGGAATATTGACTATTCTCGGCACACTCGTTATTATGCTGACCCTGCGTTGGCAGATCGCGCTGGTGGTCATTCTCATCACCCCTCTCTCGCTCTTTGTTGCCGCATTCATCGCAAAAAAGACCTATTCGATGTTCCGTTTGCAATCGGCAACGCGCGCCGAGCAAACAACGCTCATTGATGAATACGTCGGCAACCACAAGGTGGTTTTAGCTTACGGAAGAGAGGATGAATTGCAAGAGGAATTTGACGAGGTCAATGCACGTCTTGGCAAGTGCGCTCTGCGTGCGACCTTCTTCTCCTCTACCACCAATCCCTCTACCCGCTTTGTCAACAACCTCGTGTATGCGGGCGTGGCTTTGGTTGGTGCGCTCATTTGTATTGCTCCCGGAAGCACACTTTCGGTTGGTACACTTTCGGTGTTCCTCAACTATGCAAATCAATATACCAAGCCCTTTAACGAAATTTCCGGCGTTTTGACAGAGTTGCAAAATGCACTTGCCTGCGCCGCTCGCGTGTTTGAGATCCTCGACGAGCCCGAGCTCACACCCGACGCTCCCGACGCACACGTCATCGCCGAGGCAGAAGGCAATGTAAAGCTTTCAAACGTCGCATTCTCCTACACGCCCGAACAGGACTTGATTCGTGACCTCAATCTCTCGGTCACTCCCGGGCAGCGCATTGCCATCGTTGGCCCTACGGGTTGCGGAAAGACCACGCTCATCAACCTTTTGATGCGTTTTTACGATGTGAACGAAGGCAGCATATCGGTTGACGGCAATGACATTCGCAACGTCACGCGCAAATCTCTGCGCGCCTCTTGGGGAATGGTTTTGCAGGATACTTGGTTGCGTGCCGCAACCGTTCGCGAGAATATTTGCATGGGTCGCCCCGATGCAACCGACGAAGAAATGATCGCCGCCGCCAAGGCAGCACACGCACACTCCTTCATCAAGCGTTTGCCCAAGGGATACGACACGGTTCTCGGTGAGAACGGCGGTTCTCTTTCGCAAGGACAAAAGCAGCTCCTCTGTATTGCACGCGTGATGCTTGTGCTCCCACCGATGCTCATTCTCGACGAGGCAACATCTTCCATCGACACGCGTATGGAGCTCAAAATTCAAGGTGCCTTTGCCGAAATGA
Organism: Eubacteriales bacterium; assembly: GCA_045594745.1. GTDB lineage: Bacteria > Bacillota > Clostridia > Oscillospirales > CAG-272 > UMGS1865. Next base: position 3,453 of record JAZNZC010000120.1, on the reverse strand, counting down.
TGCAGGGACGGACATCCTTTATCGTGGCGCACCGCCTCTCGACCATTGAGAGCGCCGACCTCATTCTTGTAATGAAGAGCGGCAAGATCGTGGAGCAAGGCACACACGCCGAGCTTTTGGCGGCTAACGGCTTCTATCATCACCTCTATAACAGCCAGTTCACTATGGGAACGACAGAGGATTGATGCGATTTTCTTAAAAAAATCACAAAAAACACGCGAGCCCCTCATTTTTGTTCACAGTCCATTTATAAACAAGTGATATAATAAAAATAATTATGATGATTAGGAGGCAATACCATTGCTCGAACTGAGAAGAATCGTAAAAGATTATCACACGGGTGACACGAACGTACGCGCACTTGCAGGTGTCAGCCTGCGCTTCCGCCGAAATGAATTTGTTTCGATTTTGGGTCCCTCAGGCTGCGGAAAGACCACCCTGCTCAACATCATCGGCGGTCTTGACCAATACACAAGCGGAGACCTGGTAATTGGCGGCGTTTCGACCAAAGAATACACCGACGCCGATTGGGATACCTATCGTAATCACTCCATCGGCTTCGTATTCCAAAGCTATAACCTCATCCCCCACCAAACGGTGCTGGCAAACGTAGAGCTTGCTCTGACGCTCTCGGGTATTTCTCCCGCAGAGCGTAAATCCCGTGCTATCCGCGCTTTGCGCGACGTAGGACTTGCAAGCCAGATCAACAAAAAGCCCTCACAGCTCTCGGGCGGTCAGATGCAGCGTGTTGCCATTGCCCGTGCACTGGTCAACAACCCCGACATCATCCTTGCCGATGAGCCCACAGGTGCTCTTGATACCAACACGAGCGTGCAGATTATGGAGATTTTGAAAAAGATCTCCCGTAAAAAGCTCATCATTATGGTAACGCACAACCCCGACCTTGCACAGGAATACTCCAGCCGCATCATTTCGATGATCGATGGCCGTGTAACAAACGATACCAACCCTTGCTGGGGCGGTAGCGGCTTTGATGCCCCCGAACACAAGGAAAAGAAAAAGAAGAAAAAGACATTTCGCAGTCTCTTCTCCATCAACTCAGACGATGTAGAAAAGTACGGCTTGAGCGGCACGGGATTCTATTCTCCCCGTATGGCAAAGAGGAAGAAGTCAATGTCCTTCTTCACGGCGCTCTCGCTCTCGCTCAATAACCTTATGACTAAAAAGGCACGAACCTTTATGGTCTCCTTTGCGGGCTCAATCGGTATTATCGGTATTGCGCTGATCCTCTCTGTCTCCACAGGCGTCAACAACTATATCAATGCCGTTCAAAGAGATACGCTTGCAAGCTACCCCATTCAACTGATGGCTGAGTCGACAGATCTCTCCTCGCTGATCACATCAATGATGCAAACGAGCGAGGATAAGGAAAATGACCGCCCGTTGGATAAAGTGTATGAGAGCACGATCATCGTAGAATTGATGAACTCTCTCAACTCTGCCGAAACCAACAAAAACGACCTCAAGGCTTTCAAAAAGCACCTCGAATCAACCGAGGCATTTAAGGAATACCTCACCGCCATTCAGTATCAGTATAACTTTAACTGGAGCGTACTTGTAAAGGATGCCGACGGCAACGTCATTAAATCTGACGTTATGGAGCTCATCAACGCCATTTACGGCGGCGGTATGAGCGACAGCGCGGCAGGCTCAATGATGGGAGGTATGGGCGCTCCTATGATGAATACCTTTAACGTATGGGAAGAAATGCTCCCCGGCATTGGTGAAGATGAAACCATCAACTCACTCATCAAGGATGAATACGAGCTCATCTACGGTGAATGGCCCAAAGAATACAACGAAGTTGTTCTTGTAGTAAACAAACAAAACGAGATCAGCGACCTCGCTCTCTACGCACTCGGTCTGCGTACAGAAAAAGAGATCATGGAAGCGCTGATGGCGGCAGGCAAGGGCGAGACCGTAGACACCTCGCAGGCAAAGTCTTGGAGCTATGAAGAGCTTTGCAATATGGACTTCCGTCTTTTCCTGCAATCCGAATGCTATCAAAAGCAGCTCGACGGTACGTACTCCAATATCAGCAATACCGATTCGGGACTTGCTTATCTGTTTGACAACGAAAAGCTTGGTATCGACATCAAAATTTCGGGTATCATTCGCCCCGGTGAAAACACCTCCTCGGCAATTTTGAACGGTACGATCGCATACACCTCCGAGCTCACCAAGCATGCTATTGAAAAAACAGCAACCTCTGAGCTTTTGCAGGCACAAATCAACAATCCTGAAACCGATATTCTCACCGGAAAGCCCTTCAAAACGGAGAATACTGTTGAGCTGACGCCTGCCGAAAAGAAAGAGGCTGTACTCGCGCAAATGGCTTTGATGGACGACGCTACAAAGCTGGCAATGTTCACCAAGCTCATCTCTACCCCCACCGAAGAACAGGTGAAGGCAGAGTTTGATAAAAACATTGAGGCCGCAGGTGGTCTGCGTAACTTTGCTGTTTTTGCCATGATGCAACAAACGCCCGGCATGACCTTGGAGCAGGCACAAGCCGCCATCAACAACGCAAACATCGATGACGATACTCTCTACTACACGCTCTATCAGCCTTTTAAGGAAGTTTTCGCTAAACAGTATGCCGCACAGGTCCAGCAAATGCTGCAAGGCAAAACACCGCAAGAGCTGATGGTTATGATGGGTCAAACAATGGCGACACTCACCGACAAGGAATTTGCCGCTCTTTATGACGAGTATCTTGACAATTACTCCGAATCGACTTATGAAAAAAATCTTGCCCTGCTCGGCAACGTAAGTCTTGATTCGCCCAGCGCGATCAACCTCTACTGCGATACCTTTGAGGATAAGGATCTGGTCGCCGACCTCATCACCAAGTATAACGAAACGGTTGAAGAGGAACAGCAGATCAAATATACCGACTACGTCGCACTCTTGATGTCCTCGGTAACCACCATTGTGGATGCTATCACCTACGTGCTGATCGCATTCGTTGCTATCTCGCTCGTGGTTTCTTCCATTATGATCGGTATCATCACTTATATCTCGGTTCTCGAAAGAACCAAGGAGATCGGTATCCTGCGTGCGATCGGTGCTTCCAAAAAGGACATCCGTCGCGTATTCAACGCAGAAACGCTTATCGTCGGCTTTGTTGCAGGCGCGCTCGGCATTGGTATTACGCTCGGACTCAATGTGGTGATCAATATCATCCTGTTTGAGTTGACCGGAATTGCCAATCTGAAAGCAGTTCTGCCTCCCGTAGCCGCACTCATCCTCGTAGGTATCAGCATGGCGCTGACACTCATCGCAGGTATTTTCCCCTCCGGCTTTGCCGCAAAACGCAACCCCGTTGAGGCACTTAGAACGGAATAAAAGAGTTTTTTAAGGGGAAAACCTTTTTCGCGAAAAAGATTTCCCCTCCCCCTTCCCCACAAAAACCTCCCTCAAAAAAAAACA
>JAZNZC010000119.1:0-7713 GCA_045594745.1 Eubacteriales bacterium | reverse complement strand
GTGGCCGATGTAGCATCCGCGACGTCGGCACAAATGGCGATCGCTCCTGTTTCGGCGGCAAGCGCATTTGCGCGCTCGTGGATTGTGTGATACAAAAAGGCTACGCTGTCTCCTTTTTGACAGAATGCGCGCACGCAGGCTTCACCTATGCCGCGTGAGCCACCCGTTATCAAAACCTTCATTGTTTTTCTCCTTTTTTATCTGAGTGCCAGATGGCACTTTTGTTACATTCCAGCACGACCTCGCCGTCGGTTGCCGTCAAGAGAACGGTGGCACCGATGGCTTCCAATCGTTCAACCACAACACCGTGTGGGTGGCCGTAGGAATTATCGATAGAGCTGCAAATAACGGCATATGTGGGCTTTACCACCTCGAGGAATGCCTCGGTGTTTGAGGTGGACGAGCCGTGATGTCCTACCTTGTAAAGCTGGGCAGAAAGATGCCCATTGGCGTAGTTTTCCATCAGCTTCTTTTCTACCTTGGCACTTGCATCGCCCATAAAGAGCATACCAATCTCTCCGCAAGTAACGCGAAGAACGATACTATTATCGTTGGGGTCGTTGGTCGCGTCTCCCAAGGGTGCAAGGGTTGCTACAACGACATCACCGATGGTGAGAACTCCGCCTGCCTTGATATTTTTACGAACAGCGCCGTTATCCTCGATCGCCTGCTCCATGCGCGCCGCCGAGGGGTTATCCATCTCACGCACGGGCAACCAGACCTCGCGCACGGGAATTTGAGCAAGCACTCCGTCAGCACCGCCAACGTGATCCTCGTCAGGGTGCGTAAAGACCGCTAAAGCGATCTCTTTGACGCCAAGCTGTTTCAATCGTAGGCAGAGGGCATCTTGTGCCGCTTCGGGACCTGCATCTATGAGAATATCTCCAGCGCGTGTGCGAATGAGTGTACAATCCCCTTGTCCAACATCGAGAAAATAGATGCGGCAGAGGGCATCCTCGCTCATCAATTCGGAGGCACAAGCACAAAGATGCAAACAAATGCAGACGAGTGTTATGATTAAGCAAAGAAAGCGTTTCATCGTTTTATGAGAGGAATGTTTCAGCATAGCGGACAGTCTCCATTGCGTCCTTTGCGTACTTGTCCGCACCGATGGTTTCGGCATATTCAGCGGTCAGCACGGCGCCGCCAACAACGATCTTGCACCAAGGGGCTCTCTTGCGCAAAGCGCGAACCGTCTCTTCCATTGCGGGTACGGTGGTGGTCATTAAGGCACTCAAGCCAACAAGAGGTGCGTGCAGGCGCACGACTTCCTCTACCACAGCCTCTGGAGAAACGTCGCGGCCGAGGTCGCTCACGGCGAAGCCGTAGTTTTCGAGTAATAATTTGACAATGTTTTTGCCGATGTCGTGGATGTCGCCCTTGACGGTTGCAAGAACGACGATCACGCCGTTATTCGTGGCGGCAGGCAGATGTGCTTTGACCTCTTCAAACGCGGCCTTTGCCGCTTCTGCCGCCATTAGGAGCTGTGGCAAATACACGGTCTTTTTTTCAAATCCCTCGCCCACAATGTCGAGCGCGGGGATGATATCGGCTTGTACCACGTCAAGCGGTGCACGTGTTTTCAATTCCTCGCGTGTGAGTGCTGCGGCGCGATCGCGCAAGCCGCGTGCAACTGCCTTTTGCAATTCACTCCCCTCGGCATTCGTTGCCACAGAGGGCTGAACGTGCGTGGAGATCGTTTGGGCAACAGACAAATTCTGCGCAAAATTGATATATGCCGCGCAGTTTTCGTCCTGCCCGTCAAGGGCGCAAAAGGCGTGATAGGTCTTCATCATTTCTTCGGAATATGGGTTCATAATTGCCGCAGAGAGACCTTTGCCAAGTGCCAATGCAAAGAAGGTGCTGTTGATGACGTCGCGGTTCGGAAGTCCAAACGAAACATTAGAAACGCCCAAGGACGTGTGACATCCCAATTCGTTTTTGATGATGGACACCGCGCGAAGCGTTTCGCGAGCGGCGGTTTGGTCGGCGCTGATGGTGAGCGCCAATGGGTCGAAAATAATGTCTTTTTTGTCAATTCCGTACTCGTCGGCAACCGATAGGATGCGCTCGGCGATCCTTGCGCGCTCCTCCGCACGTGTGGGGATCCCGTCCTCGTCAAGTGTGAGGGCGACAACAAGTCCACCATACTTTTTGACGAGCGGAAAGACGCTTTCCATACTCTCGCGCTTTCCATTGACCGAGTTGATCATTGCCTTGCCGTTGTAGCGACGAAGCGCGGCTTCCATTGCCGCGGGATCTGATGTATCGATCTGCAGGGGCAGGTCTGTGACCTCTTGCAAGCGACAGATAGCGTTTTGAAGCATAGTAACTTCGTCGATTTCGGGAAGTCCCACATTGACGTCGAGAATATGCACGCCTGCTTCGGCTTGGGCAAGTCCCTCGCGCAGGATATAATCCATGTCGCCTGCCTTAAGGGCTTCTTTGAATCGTTTTTTGCCTGTGGGATTGATGCGCTCTCCGATGAGGATGGGCGCGCTATCAAAGATAACTGCGTGTGTGTAGGAAGAAACGCAGGTGATGTTCTTTTGTGTGATGGGTTGCGGCTTGATGGTTGCCGTTTTTTGCACCAATGCTTCGATGTATTCGGGAGTTGTGCCACAGCATCCGCCAACGGCGCGCACGCCAAGCAAGATCGCTTCACGCAAATCGGTGGCGAACTCGTTGGGTGAGAGACCGTAAACCGTTCTTCCCTCTCGCACAGCAGGCAATCCTGCGTTGGGCTTGAACAAAACGGGAATGGATGCGTATTTGAGATACTCTTTGACAACATCCATCAGTTTGCGAGGACCGAAGGAGCAGTTGATGCCAATGGCATCCGCGCCCATACCCTCAAGCATGGCAACCATTGCAGCGGGATCGGCACCCGTCATCAGTTTTCCATCCTCGCCAAAGGCGCAGGAAACGAATACGGGCAGGTTGCTGTTCTCTTTTGCCGCAAGGAGTGCGGCGCGCGTTTCGTAGCTATCGCTCATCGTTTCGATCATAATCAGATCTGCGCCGTGCTTGACACCCAAGCGAACCGTCTCTGCAAAAACAGAGACAGCATCCTCAAAATCGAGGTCGCCGTAAGGGGCGAGCATTCTGCCCGTAGGGCCGATGTCAAGGGCTACCCATTTGGGATGCTCCATTTTGCTTTCATTGGCGGCGCGGCGCGCGTTGCTAATTGCCGCACCGATGATGCTATCAAGCTCGTCCATCTCGAATTTGAGACAGTTTGCCCCAAAGGTGTTGGTGTTGACAACATTGCTACCCGCATCAAAATACGCGCGGTGGATTTCGGTAATGGCATCGGGGTGCGTGATGTTCCATCTTTCGGGAAGCTCACCTACAGAAAGTCCCTGCGTTTGCAAGAGAGTCCCCATGCCGCCATCGAGATACAAAATATTGTTTTTGAGGTGTTGTAAAATATTCATACGATTGCCTCACCTATCAAAAAATACTACTTCATTATCATTATAGCACAAGACGGTGGCATTTTGTTGGATTTTTGCAAAAAAATTCGCATACGGAGTCAAAAAAAGCACCGAAAGAACGTTTTTTCGTCCTTTCGATGCTGAAAATTCAAATTAAAGAAGCGGAACAAAGCGCAAATTCATCAAAATGATGCAGGCAAGTCCGCAAACGATGCTCCACTTTTGTCGAGGGCGGAGCTTGTCGCCAAAGGCGAGGATGCCAATGGTCGTCATGCCAAGCGTTTGCATTCCTGCCCAAGTGGGCATCATAAAAGCGGCATCGAGATGTTGCATTCCCAAAGCGTAAAACTTTTGGAAAACGCCAAGAACCACACCGATGGCAAGTGCGTATGCGAAAACCTTCCAAGTGAAGGCAAAGGTGTGTTTCTCCTTTTTGCCCGTATAGCGGTTTACGATGTAGTATCCGAGTGCGAATACTGCCGCCGCGACATAGGAGAGTGCCAAAAAGGTGATGTCAGAGCCCGGAACCTCTGCTGCCTCGGTCTTTCCAAAAAGCTTGATGATGCTCGTTCCCACCGCTGTGCTCACCATTGCGGCAAGTGTAAAAAACAGCCATCGTCTTCCCTTTTCTTTTTCTTCTTGCTTAATGTTAAGAATCATAGAGAGAATCAAAAGGAGCATTCCCGCGATGTGGGAGAGATACAAGGTCTCGCCAAAGGTGATCGTGCTATACAAAACGACGAAAAAGGTGCTGAAATTGCAAATGAGAACAGTAAGCGAAACAGGCCCCTCTTTGAGGGCTTGCGCGTAGAACACCTGATAGAAAAACGTAAAGAGCGCGCACAGAACAGAGAGCCAAAAGCCCTGCCACGTCAAAGCCGCTGTTGGAAAGATAACAACGAGCGTGAGTGCGACAAAGAAAAACAGCATCGTGTGAAAAAGCACGCTATCTGCTCCATTTTTGAAAAACTGTCGGCTCGCGCGACCTTGTAAAGTCACCTTGGTGCAACCCAAGAGCGACATTGCCAAAACAACGAGAAATTGCAGTGGGTAGGACATTTCTTCCTTCCTTTCTGTGAAATCATTGACTTTTCTATTTTTTCGTGATAAACTATTACTGTAAAAATTGAAGCATCGGTTGAGTTGCACTCGTGAAATGCTTGGTGTAAAAATCTCCCAAAAGCGTGTATAATGAAGATACAAAAGCGCTTTTGAAAATTGGAAAGGAGAATCATTATGTCTATTGGAACCACAATTAAAAAACTGCGCCGCGACAGGGGCATTACGCAAGAACAGCTTGCAGAGCTTTTAGGGCTTTCCAGCAACGCCATCTCCCAATGGGAGTGCGATAAGACCGCGCCTGATATCTCTCACCTGCCCGTCCTTGCCAACATCTTTGAGGTGAGTGCCGACGTTCTACTCGAAATTGACATTGCCAAAAGCAAAAAGCAGGCGGAAATTGAGGAGTTTAAGGAGAAGTATGCCAAGCTTCACAGCCAAGGAAAAACGGAAGAAAGAGTGCGCCTCTCTCGTGCAATGCAAAAGAAATACCCTAACGATGAGACTGTACGCCATCATTTAATGCGCGCTTTGCAAAACGAGGATGTTGATAAATATTTTGAGGAAATCGTTTCCCTTGGAGAACAGCTTTTGCAATCCGAAAAAACAGAGTACAGACTGGGCGCCATTCGCGGTCTTTGTCTTACCTATTTGCACAAGGGAGACAGAAAAACGGCACTACAGTACGCCGATATGATGCCGCAGGGCACAGATTTGCACTTGCACGTACTCGAGGGCGACGAGCTTGTAATGCACTGCCAAAACTATTTTTGGAAGGTATTCGACAAAATGTACGTCTATCTACTCTATCTAATCGATTGCCCCGAGGCAGGATATACCTTTGAGGAAAAGCACTCGATGTTGAAGATGCTCTACGATATGATCGGTATGATCTTCTCTGACGGGGATTTTGGCTTTTTTGATGATCGTTTGGCAAGAATCAGCTTCTTTATGGCGGCACAAAGTGCAAAATCCGGAGAATTTGAAAAAGCACTTGACGAGCTTGAAATGCTGATTGCTCACCTTGAAAAGTTGCAAAACTTCTCTCAAATTCAGCACACTTCCCTGCTTGTTAATAAGATCAAGTTTAGCTCGGACAATATTACAAAGCATACCGAGGAACCGCTCGGGCATTTCTATTGGCGGCATCTGAACCGCGTGCTCGCTGACGCGTATGCCCCCGTAAAAGACTCCCCTCGCTATACCGCGATCATGGAGCGGCTTGCTGCGCTGTAAATTTTGCGAATGTAAAATAAAAACCATTCCCGCTTTGGGAATGGTTTTTATTTGTAAGGATAGATTAGTTGATCTGTTCCTTAACCTTGGATGCCTTACCAACGCGGTCACGGAGGTAGTACAGCTTTGCACGTCTTACCTTACCAACGCGGATAATGTCAACCTTTTCAACATTGGGAGAATGGATGGGGAAGGTCTTCTCTACGCCTACGCCATAAGAAACACGTCTTACAGTAAAGGTCTCGGAGATGCCGCCGCCGTGCTTTGCGATCACGGTGCCTTCGAACATCTGGATTCTCTGACGGTTACCCTCTTTGATTCTGTTGTGAACACGGATGGTGTCACCGATGCGAATCACGGGGAGTTCCTGTTTTAATTGCTCGTTTGTAAAAGCCTCAACCAAATTCATTTTTGAGTCCTCCTATAATATACCGGACGTTCATGCGAGCATGCAGCGGACCATCCTAAAATTCTTGCGTCATAGCGCAACACGAGTATTATACCACACACTTTTCCATTTTGCAAGAGTTTTTTTGAAATTTGTTTGCAATTTTTTCGTTTTTTTACCGCTTTTTTGCAAAAAGATGGGAAAAAGATTCTATTTTTTCATTTTGTTGTTGACGAAAAATAAATTATATGTTATAATGTATAGGTTAAATCGTTTATTACACGGAGGAATTCCACATGACTTTGTATGAAGATCTCAAATGGAGAGGCTTAATTCAGGATATTTCCAGCCCTGAGCTCGTAGACAAGCTCAATGCGGGCGGTATGACCTTTTATATTGGTACTGACCCCACGGCTGACAGTTTGCACCTGGGTCACTACTCTTCTTTCTTGATCACTCGCCGTCTTGCCGCCGCAGGTCACACTCCCCTGCTCCTCGTTGGTATGGCGACCGCCCTTATCGGCGACCCCCGCGGAACCGTTGAGCGCAAGCTCTCTGACCGCGACGAGGTCATTCACAACTACGAATGCCTCAAAACACAACTGCAAAAGATCTTCCCCTACGAGGTTGTCAACAACTACGATTGGGTTAAGGATCTGACTATTATTGATTTCTTCCGTGACTACGGTAAGTATATCAACGTTGGCTATATGCTCAGCAAGGACCTCATCCGCCGTCAGATGGAGAGCGGTATTTCCTATGCCGAGTTCTCCTATATGCTCATTCAGGGATTGGATTTCAAGTATCTGCATGAAACGCGTGGCGTTGATTTGCAGGTGGCGGGCTCCGACCAATGGGGCAACATCACCACGGGTATTGAGCTTATCCGCAAGACAACGGGTGATGAAGTATTTGCTATGACGATGCCTCTTGTAACCGACTCTCACGGCAACAAGTTTGGCAAGAGCGAGGGCAACGCTGTTTGGCTTGACAAGAATAAGACCAGCTCCTATCAGCTCTATCAGTTCCTGCTCAACTCCGAGGACAGCATGGTGATTGAGTACCTCAAGAGATTGACCTTCCTCTCTCGCGAGGAGATCGAGGCTATTGAAGCCGAGCACAATGCTGCTCCCGAGCGTCGTTTGGCACAAAAGAAGCTTGCAGAAGAGATTTTGCGCGATCTGCACGGTGAGGGCGCTTATGAGTCCGCCGTTAAGATCAGCGAACAGCTCTTTGCCGGCAACATCAAGGAGATCCCGATGCAAGACCTTTTGGCAGGTCTTAAGGACGTTCCCCATTTCGAGACCGCAGGCGGCCCCGTTATGGACGTTCTCGTTTCTGCCGGCATCTGCTCCTCTAAGCGTGAAGCTCGCGAGTTCATTTCCAACAAGTCTCTCACCCTCAACGGTGAGCCGATTACCGATATGAACCTCGAAATCAACGCCGACGTGGCTCTTGGCGGCAAGTATATCGTCATCCGCCGCGGTAAGAAAAAGTACTATTTGGGCGAATTGAAATAATTTTTTGTGGGGGAGACTTCTTGCAAGAAGTTTTCCCCCCCCCCCCTTCACGAACTCCCGCCCCACAATTATC
>JAZNZC010000118.1:0-13812 GCA_045594745.1 Eubacteriales bacterium | reverse complement strand
GCCTGCCTCGGTGACACCGAGGTGCAAGGGGTAATCGCACTTATCTGCCAAAAGGCGGTTGGCATCGATCATATCCTTGACTGTGGATGCTTTGATGGAAATAACGGTATCGTAAAAGCCGAATTTTTCAAGCAAAGCGATGTGATAGAGTGCACTCTCACAAAGTGCTTCGGGGGTGGGAGCACCATATTTTTTGAGGATATGTTTTTCAAGCGATCCTGCATTTACGCCTATGCGAATGGGAATACGTCGCTCGCGGCAAGCATCGCAAACAGCCTTGACGCGATCCTCTTCCCCGATGTTGCCGGGATTGATGCGGATCTTATCAAAGCCAAGCTCGGCACAGCGCAGGGCGATGCGATAGTCAAAATGAATGTCCGCTACGATGGGCATCCTGATACCGGCTTCCTTGAGCTTCCAAACGGTGTATGCCGCCTCTTCTGTTGGAACAGAAAGGCGCACGATGTCACACCCTGCGCGCTCCAATTTGCGCACTTGTTCCAAGGTGCGTTGGGCATCATCGGTGGGGGTGTTGGTCATCGATTGAATGGCAATGGGGGCTCTGGCACCAATGCGACAGGTCCCCACTGCAATGCTTCTTGTTTTTCTTCTGATATCGTTGTATCTCATAATGCGATAATATCCTTTATGGCAACAAGCACAGCCAAAGCAAGCATTAAGACAAGACCAACAAAGTTGATAATGCCCTCAAGCTCACGCTTCATCGGCTTGCGGCGCACGACTTCGATCAGGTAAATAAAGATGTGTCCGCCATCGAGTGCGGGAATGGGCAAGAGGTTCATCACGCCCAAATTGATAGAAATAACAACAATGAGGTTCAAGACAGGAATAAAACCGTACTGCGCTGCCTGCCCCACGACCTTGGTGATACCAACAGGTCCCGAAACCGCCTCAACGCCGTATCTTCCCGAGAAGAGGCCGAAGAGCGAATCGTAGACCATCTTGACGGTGGAAAGCGAGCGGAACCAGGTATGCTTGATAACCGTTACAAAATTGAACTCGGGCTCGCGGTAGATGAGAAAATCCAAATCGCCGAACACCACGCCTTGGCTCTCATAGGAAGGCACGATCACGTTCTCAAGCACGACTTTTTCTCCGTTGCGCAGAACTGTCAGCTTGAGTGGCTTGTAGCCTTGGTTCATGATCTCATAGCTGAGTTCGTCGTATGTGTGAACGGGGGTGGAGTTGACCTTAATGATCTCATCCTTGATATTCAGTCCGCAATTTTCACTCAAAGAACCCATAAAGAGTTTCAGATCGGATTCTGTAAGCGCGACGGGAACATCGATCATATCATATTCGGTGCGGTCTGCGTTGAGACGCTGAACGGTGATGGTAATGCTTTCGCCGTTCGTTTCCTTAACAAAGCGTTCAAAGTCAGCGTAGGAAAGCAACCGCTCGCCATTGACTGAATAAAGGTGGTCTCCCGGTTCAAAACCGTACTGTGCTTCCTCGGCGGTGTACTGAACGTGAAAGCCTGCAACAACAGTGGTAGCGGCAGCGTTCTCGCCTTGCACGAGCACCATTACAAGCATCAAAAGAAAGCCGAGAATGATGTTCATAGCAGGACCTGCTATGGAGATCAAAATTCTCTTCCAAACACTTTGGTTACAGTAAGCCTGTTTGCTAAGGTCAGGTGTAAGCTCCTGCCATTCGGGATCTACCGGTCTTGTATCTTCCGGATCATCGCCGGGCATCTCGCGGAACATAGTCTTAGACTCTCTTTCTGTTCCGTTATCACCTTGCACGACTTCCATACCGTTCTCACCGAGCATATTGACAAAGCCACCGATGGGAAATGCGCGCAGAGCATAACGTGTTCCGCTCTTCTTCCCTTTCCACGAAATGAGCTTGGGGCCCATTCCGATGGCAAACTCCAACACCTTAACACCGCAAAGACGCGCGACGATGAAGTGTCCGAGCTCGTGAATGAAGATCAAAAGTCCAAAAATAAGGATTGCGTAAATAATGTACAAAGGGTTCAAATCGGGTTCCTCCAAAAATATTTAGAGATTGCTTCTCTTTTCTAAAAATTCGTTTGCCAGAGAGCGCGCGGCGCCGTCAAAGGCAAAAATATCGTCTACCGACCAGATACGTCCTGCGTCGGTCAGTGCTTCAAAGGTTTCGGTAACGACGTCAAAAATACCCGTAAAGCTGAGCTTTCCCGCCAAGAACGCCGCAACTGCGACCTCATTTGCCGCGTTGAGGACAGCAGGATACGCTCCGCCAAGTCGGATGGCCTCCTTTGCCAAGGACAAGAGCGAGAAAGTATCGGTATCGGGCTTTGTAAAGGTTAAGGACGCAAGTTTGGTAAAATCCAAGGGTTCGATAACAGCCTCTGTGCGTGCGGGATGAGTCAGAGCATATTGCACGCATTGGCGCATATCGGGCACGGACATTTGTGCGATGACGCTGTTATCAATATATTCGACAGCCGAATGCATTATGCTCTCGCGGTGAATTAGCACCTCGATCTGCTCGGGGGCTACGCCAAAGAGATGCACGGCCTCGATGATTTCAAATCCCTTGTTCATCAAGGTGGCACTGTCGACGGTGATCTTGGCGCCCATATTCCAGGTAGGATGCGCCAGCGCGCGTACGGGAGTAACATCGGCAAGCTGCTCTCTTGTCATTCCGTAGAATGGGCCTCCCGAGGCAGTCAGCAAAAGACGCTTGACCTCTTCCTTCTTCCCTGCTCTCAGGCATTGGAAGATAGCGCAATGCTCGCTATCGACGGGCAAGATCTGCGCTTTTTTTCCCTCGGCGAGCTTCATTACAAATTCTCCTGCACAAACGAGGGATTCTTTGTTGGCGAGGGCAAGCTTTTTTCCCGCTGCCAAAACGGCAAGAGTCGGACGGAGTCCCGACGCGCCGAGAATGGAGTTGAGCACGATCTCGCGTCCACCGTATTTTTGTGTTGCCATCTCACAAATACCGTCAATGCCGGCATAAACATCGATATTCGTGCCAAAAAGGCGACGCTTGAGTTCCTTTGCCGCATCACGGTCAGCCATCGCGCACGCACTCACGCAAAAGGCGCGTGCCTGTCGCTCGACAAGGTCAACGTTGCGATAGGCTGAAATACAGTTGACACGAATGCCGTTCTGCATTGCAACCTCGATGGCTTGTTGCCCTACCGAGCCGGTTGAACCGAGAATGGAGATGGATGGATAAATCGAATCGTTCATAGTTACCTCAGAAAAAATCAACAAAGGTTGTCAGGCACATCATTGCAATGGATACAGCAAGGATGGAGTCAAAGCGGTCGAGAACGCCGCCGTGTCCCGGGAAGAGCTGGCTGAAATCCTTGATGCCGTAGTGGCGCTTAACGTAAGACATCAAAAGGTCTCCGATTTGCGAGACAACAGATGCCAAGATACCGCCCAATGCGAACATAAGGATATTGGGATCGTACGCCTCGATGAGCCAATCACAAAGCAGACCGAACAGTACCATTCCGATAACGCAAAAAACGATGCCACCGATGCTTCCTTCAACCGTCTTTTTGGGAGAAACGTCGGGAATGAGCTTGTGTTTACCGCCGCGACCGAAGAACATTCCGCAAAAATAAGCGAAAACATCGGTCATCCACGCGCTGATGAAGATGGCAAGATAGAGAATATGTCCGCCTTTCTCATTATCGTACAGAATGATGATGGAGTTAAAGCCTGTCAAGATGTAGAAGGTTGTAGCAAAAAGGACACAAACGTCGGTAAGATTATATTTTCCGCGTGAGAAGATAGCTACTGTGAAAAAGTAAAACAAAATTATGATCATCAAAATAGCGCCGTTCTGTGCCAGATGCTTATTGGACTCCGGCGTGAAGGTCGCGTTCAGCGAGCCCAATGACATATAGCGCGAAAGGAACGGCATTACAGCAGCCAGCGCGTAAAGCGGAACTGCAAAAGCATAAGCCTTTTGCATTCCGATACAACGCATGATTTCAAACATAGCAATTACAGAGCCTACTGCTATGGCAATGGGTAAAACAGGTGTTTGTGCAAACAACAGAATCGGGATCATAATCAGGACTACAATGATTCCCGTTATAATACGTTGCTTCATAGTCTCCTCCTTGAGGTTCAAACACCGCCAAAACGACGGCGCCTTGAATAGAATGCGGCAACTGCCGCGTCAACATCCCGCTCGGAAAAATCCGGCCAGAGAACGTCGGTAAAATGATATTCTGCATAGGCAGATTGCCAAAGCAAAAAGTTGGAGATGCGGGTATCTCCCCCTGTTCTGACGATCAGGTCAGGATCGGGGCAATTTGCAGTATAGAGGTGTGATGCAATATCGGCTTCGGTGATATCTTTTTTACCTTCTCGTGCAAGTGCGGTGCAAGCGTGCACAAGCTCTTCTCTGCCCCCGTAATTGATGGCAATATTGAGTCTGAAAGGATTGTGTGCCGTTTCGCGCTCGACCTGTTCCATCTTTTCGCGCAATTCGGGCGAAAAAACAGTGAGATTGCCAATAAAACAAACGTGGATATTTTCGCTTGCGGTCTCATTGGCGCACTTGTTGATATAGTCCTCTAAAATATCCATTATGGTGCGCACTTCTTCGGGCGGTCGTTTCCAGTTCTCTGTCGAAAAGGCATAGACCGTCATACAGCGAATACCTATGCTGTGGCAATACTTTGCAATGCGGCGAAAGGTTTCGGCCCCCACCGAGTGACCGTAGCTCCGCGGCATTCCGCGCTTTTGTGCCCATCGGCCGTTGCCGTCCATAATGAATGCGATATGGCGAAGTCGCTCGTCAACAGTAATGCGTTCCTCGCTCATTTTCTCTTTTTTTGAAGCCATTGCTTACCCCATTGATGAACAGCAAGGGGTGTGACTGACAACCAAATTGCTGTCACACCCCTTGTACTGATCAGATCTTCATGATTTCTTTTTCTTTCTTTGCGGTGATCTCATCAACCAGTTTGACAAAGCGGTCGGTCAGATCCTGAACGGACTTTTCGCCTGCCTTTTGCTCGTCTTCGGTCATCAGACCGTCCTTCTTTTGCTTTTTGATGTCGTCGTTGGCATCGCGGCGAATGTTACGGATAGCAACACGTGCTTCCTCACCCATTTTTTGAATCTGCTTTGCCAAGGTCTTACGGCGCTCCTCGGTCAGAGGTGGGAACACGAGGCGGATAACGCTACCGTCATCAGCGGGGTTGATGCCGATGTCGGATGCCTGAATTGCCTTGACCATTGCCTTGAGAGTGGAACGGTCGTAGGGCGTAATAGTGAGCGTTTTGGGGTCGGTGACCGCAACGCTTGCCATATCGGTAAGTCTTGTTTGTGCTCCGTAATAGTCAAAGGTGACCTTGGATACGATGGCACCGTTTGCTTGACTTGCACGGATGGTGGAAAGATTGTTTTCGTAAACGTCGATGCTCTTTTGCATTCTTTCTTCGGTGGGCTTTGTGTTGAATTTCATATTCGTTAAGTCCTTTCTATGTAAATCTTATGTTTTTTAATTGTGAATGGCCGTGCCGACGGGTTCTCCCATAACGGCGCGGTAGATATTTTGGGGATCTGCCAAACCAAAGGCATAGCCCGAGATATTGTTATCCATACAGAACGTGGCGGCCGAAAGATCGAGCGCGCGCAGGTTCTTATCAAGGATCTCGGCGTAGGTCAGATCGGTATAGCGAACTGCATTCGGATCCTTTTTGGGATCTGCGCTGTAAATTGCATCGATGTTCTTTGCCATCAGGATGCAATCAGCCTTTATCTCGGCGGCGCGCAGAGCCGCGGCTGTGTCGGTAGAAAAGAACGGAATACCAAGTCCGCCACCGAAAATGACAACCTCGCCGTTCTCCAATGCGCTAATGGCATCGCGAGCGGTGTATGTATCGGCAAAGGCTTTCATTTCAACGGCTGTCATTACGCGCGCTTTCATCCCTTCGCGAATGAAAACGTCTTGCAGCGCCAGCGAGTTGACAACGGTTGCAAGCATACCCATGTGGTCGGCACGGCATTGATCCATTCCTGTTCCCTGTCTGCCGCGCCAGATGTTGCCTGCGCCAACAATAACGGCTACCTGAACGCCTGCGTTGAGGCAGCGCTTGATTTGATTGGCAACCACCTTGATGAAATCAAAGTTAAGAATGCCATCCTGCCCTGCGGAGAGAGCCTCGCCCGAAAGCTTGAGTAAAACGCGTTGATATTTCGGCTTTTTCATAGTGACACGACTCCTTGCTTTTAATATATACTATATATTCCCTTATATTGTACTACAAAAGAGTCGATTTGTAAACACCTTTTTTGGAAAAAACGGCGTATTTTTCTTGTTTTTTTACAATTTTGTTGCACTTTTGAAGAAAAAAGGGATCGTTTGCAAAAAAACGCTCTCCATTGCTCAACTTCTCATAAGGAAGTTTACAAATTTCGGCAGGGGTGTTGATTTCTGTTCCAATTTGTGTTATAATGAGACTTACAGAAAGCCTCGCCCTTTGGGAAAGGTGGCGGCGAAGCCGACGGAGAGGGTAAAATGGAGCAAAAAACATTAAAGAAAAACAACCAATTGCTGAATATTGCAAGAATTTTGCGCCGTAATATGACACGCCAAGAAAAGCATTTATGGTATGACTTTTTACGGTATTATCCCGTAAAGGTGTACAAGCAACGGATTATAAACAATTTCATTGCGGATTTTTATTGCCATAGCGCTCGTCTTGTGATAGAACTCGATGGCTCACAACATTATACCACAAAAGGAAAAACACACGACGAGGCAAGAACTGAAATTCTTGAGCGATATGGACTCTATGTCCTTCGCTTTTCCAATAAAGATGTAGATGATAATTTTGATGGTGTTTGCCGGATGATTGATAGGGTTATTAATGAGAGAATTGAACCCCCACTGTAAACGCCCTCTCACCCGCTTTCGCGGGAGCTCTCCCAAAGGGAGAGCCTTTGAATATGTTCAACCTTAGAGATATGGTGTTGACCTATGCCTTTGTAATACAAAGGTGAATCAGCGATAAAACAGAACAAGAAATAAGATTTATGGAGAGTATAGAATTGAAATATTTTTACCACGGGTCATATATCTCTGGAATATCACAACTGAAAGCTAACTCAAAACTTCATAATTCCGAGGAAAACGTAGTCTACTTGACCGATTCTATTCCATATGCACTTTTGTATATTTGGGATGCAAAACACAATGACTGCAACGGCAAACATGTTACCGCTTGGGTTAAAAATGGTGTTACCTACTATGAAGAACAGTTTCCAGATCAGCTAAAGACCTTTTACCAAGATGTTATGGGAAGTTTGTATTTCATTGCGGATGATCCTAATATAAAACCGATGGAGCATAGGGATAACTTTTTTTATTGTTCTACTGATGTTTCAGTTTATAAAGCAGAGCAAGTTTTTGATGTGTATGAAGAACTTCTAAAATACGAAGCTAAAGGTTCGTTTATCATTTTGAGATATAATGATCAATCACCCGAACGGCAACAAGAACTAACAAACATGATTGCATCCGCTATCATTCGAGCTAATTTCTATAAAGATAATAAAGAACGACAGAATTTTATGAAAAAGCATTTTAGTAAGTCTTGGAAGATAGCAAAAGGAACTTAATAAAATCCAATTTTAGGAACTAAACAAACTAACCCCGACAGACCTTAAAATCTGTCGGGGTTAGTTTCTTTACTGCGAAACAATTCGATGCCTTATAGGCAAACTTCCCTATGAGAACTAGCCTTTTTCGGTAACTATTTTTATTTTTTCATAACCGCAAGACCGCACCAGCCGTTTTCCTCAAGGCGTTCGACAATGCGGAAGCCGTGCCTCTCAAAGCATTCCACAACATCGTCGCTTCTCTCCATAATGATGCCCGATGCCAAAAGAACGGTGTCCTTGTGCATCAGCTCTCCTACGTCGGGAGTCATACGAATGATGATGTCCGCCACAATGTTGGCGCAAATGAGGTCGTAGGGACGGCTCTTATCGACTTGGCGCAAAAGGTCGGAGACCTCGCAGGTAATATTGGTAAGTCCGCTATCCTTGATGTTCTCATTTGCAACGCGCACTGCCATTGGGTCGATGTCATAAGCGCGACATTCCCCTGCTCCCAGCTTGGAAGCACAGATCGCCAAAATGCCGCTTCCCGTGCCTACGTCAAGCATTCTGCATCCCTCTTTGGTGTATGTTTCGAGCAGCTTGATGACGAGTCTTGTGGTCTCGTGCGTGCCTGTTCCAAATGCCATTCCGGGGTCCATACGAACGATCAGCTCACCCTCGGCAGGCGTGTATTTTTCCCATGCGGGAACGATTACAAGTCTCTCACAGATCTTGATGGGCTTATAATATGCTTTCCAAGAATTTGCCCAATCTTCCTCGTTGACGCCGACTGTTTCAATCTTTGCATCAGTCAAGTCGGATGCCGCAAAGCGCTCGCGTAAGAAGGAGATGCACTCGGCAACGCTTCTCTCGGCGGGGAGATAAACCGATACCGAAGCAATGGTCTTATCGGCATTGAGGATGCTTTCGTCGATAAGGTCGCCGTAGCAGGTTTTGAGGTCGATATCACTGTAATCTTCGATTTGCAGATTGTTTGAGACCATGCTCATAATGGCAACAAGGTCGTCAAGGCGTTCGAGTTTAACAGTTACCCTGACCTGTGTCCATTCGGTTTCGGTGCCGTAGTCACCGCATACGTAATCTTGATCTATCATAACTTATTTGTCCTTTGTTCCAAAGATCTTTTTGAAAAATTGCTTATGTTTTGCGTAGTTGCTCTCGCCGCAGCTCTCAGCAAAGGCTTTCATGGCTGTCTTTTGTTTTTCATTCAAACCGCGCGGAATTTCCACCACTGTGCGGAAAATAAGGTCACCGCGGCGTCCGTTTCCGTTGACGTAAGGCACGCCCTTGCCACGCATCGTAAATCTCGTGCCGGGCTGTGTTCCTTCGGGAATGGTATGCTTGATATTGCCCTCAAGAGAAGGAACGTCGATCTCAGCACCCAAGGTTGCTTCTGCCACCGTGATGGGCACCTCGCAGTAAACATTGTAGCCATCACGCTCAAAAATATTATGCGAACGGACAGAAACGGTGATGATCAGATCCCCTGCGGGTCCGCCGTTGCGGCCGTCGTTACCCTGACCGCGTAATGCGATACGCTCGCCGTTATCAATGCCTGCGGGAATGGAGACTGTGAGGCGTTTGCTCTCACGCGTCATACCCGAGCCACGACATTTGGAGCAAGGATTTTTGATGACCTTACCTGTTCCACGACAGTTTTCGCAAGGTGCTGTGGATTGGAAAGACATTCCGCCCATGCGCTGAACACGACTGACTTGTCCGCGTCCCTGACAAACAGAGCAGGTCTCAACACCGCGGCTTCCCTCGCTCGCACCCGTACCTTGACAGTCGTTACAATGGCAAACGCGATTATAGGAAACATCCTTTTTGACGCCAAAAACGGCTTCTTCAAAATCGATGCTGATGGAAGTACCGATGTCATCACCTTGCACGGGGCCACTCCGACGACGCGCGCTGCTACTGCCGCCAAATCCGCCGCCGAACATACTGCCAAGAATATCGCCAAGGTCGCCAAAATCCGAAAATCCGCCGCCAAAGCCACCAAAACCGCCAAAGCCGCCGTCACCACCACCCATTGAAGGGTCGAACGCCGCGTGACCGAATTGGTCATATTTTGCCTTCTTGGTCGCATCGGAAAGCACTTCGTATGCTTCGTTAGCTTCCTTGAACTTCTCCTCTGCAACCTTATCACCGGGATTTGTATCGGGGTGATATTTTTTTGCAAGCTTATAATATGCTTTTTTTATCGTGCTCTCGTCGGCGTTTTTATCAACGCCCAGAACCTCGTAATAGTCTCTCTTGTTTGCCATAGGTATCCTTTCTGCAATGCTGTATGTTGCTTTTCCCTACCCATTTATATAAATGAACACGGAAAAGCAAAATACACCCAACGGGAAAGGCGCGATCGCGCCTTTCCCGATACAGTTTAACATTTGATTAGTTGTTGGAATTATCCTCGTAGTTTGCGTTGTAGTAGGTACCGTCACCGTCGGTGCCCGCTTGCGCATTGGGGTCTGCACCCTGTGCACCTGCTTGCTGATAGAGCTTTTCGGAGATCTTGTAGAAGGACTTTTCCACTGCCTCGGTGTCGGCCTTGATAGCCTCAACGTCGCCGCCCTTGAGGGTCTCCTTGAGCTTTTCAATAGCGTTCTTAACGTCTTGAACATCTGCGGGATCAGCCTTATCGCCAAGCTCGGTCAGAGTCTTTTCGCTCTGGAAGATGATGCTCTCGGCACGGTTCTTAACGTCAACAGCCTCGCGAGCCTTCTTGTCTTCCTCTGCAAATCTCTCGGCATCTTTAACAGCCTTATCGATATCCTCTTTGCTCATATTGGTGGAAGAGGTGATGGTAATGTGCTGTTCCTTGCCCGTTCCCTTATCCTTTGCGGTTACGTTAACGATGCCGTTGGCGTCGATATCGAAAGTGACTTCAATTTGAGGGATTCCGCGAGGAGCGGGAGTGATACCGTCGAGGATGAAACGACCAAGCGTGGTGTTGTTAGCAGCCATTTCGCGCTCGCCCTGCAGAACGTGGATCTCAACAGAGGTCTGACCGTCGGCAGCTGTGGAATAAACCTGGCTCTTCTTTACGGGGATGGTGGTGTTACGGTCAATGATGCGGTTGAATACGCCACCCAAAGTCTCGATACCGAGGGACAGAGGGGTTACGTCGAGAAGGAGCAGATCCTTGACCTCGCCGCCGAGAACGCCGCCCTGAATAGCCGCGCCGATGGCTACGCACTCATCGGGGTTGATGCCCTTGAAAGGATCCTTGCCAATAAACTTCTTAACAGCCTCTTGAACGGCAGGGATTCTTGTAGAACCGCCAACGAGGAGTACCTTATCGATTTGATTTACGGACAGACCTGCATCGGCAAGTGCCTTCTTGGTGGGAACCATCGTTCTCTCAACAAGGTCTGCGGTGATGCGCTCAAATTCTGCACGGGAAAGGGTTGCTTCAAAGTGCAAGGGACCTGCGGCGGTTGCCGTGATGAAAGGCAGGTTGATAGAGGTAGAGGTCATGCCGGAAAGCTCGATCTTCGCCTTCTCTGCTGCGTCACGCAGTCTTTGCAGAACCATCTTGTCGCGGCGAAGGTCTACGCCGTTCTCTCTTTGGAACTGATCTGCCATCCAATCGATGATACGTTGGTCGAAATCGTCACCACCGAGGCGAGTATCGCCGTTGGTTGCGAGAACCTCGAATACGCCATCGGAGATCTCAAGCAGGGATACGTCAAACGTACCGCCGCCAAGGTCGAATACCATGATCTTTTGGTTTGCTTCCTTATCCATACCGTATGCAAGTGCTGCTGCGGTGGGCTCGTTGATGATACGCAGAACCTCAAGACCTGCGATCTTACCTGCATCCTTGGTTGCCTGACGCTGTGCGTCGGAGAAGTATGCGGGAACGGTGATAACTGCCTGATTTACGGTTGTGCCAAGATAGCTTTCTGCATCGGCCTTCAGCTTTTGCAGGATCATTGCAGAGAATTCCTGAGGTGTATAGTTCTTGCCGTCGATCTCTTTTTTGAAGCCCGTGCCCATCTCACGCTTGATGGAGATGATGGTGCGGTCGGGGTTGGTGATCGCCTGTCTCTTTGCGACCTGTCCTACCATTCTCTCGCCCGTTTTGGAAAATGCCACAACGGAAGGAGTGGTTCTTGCTCCCTCGGGATTGGGGATAACGATGGGCTCTGCGCCCTCGTAAACTGCTACGCAGGAGTTGGTTGTACCCAAGTCAATACCAATGATTTTTCCCATAATAATTTCCTCCAATTATATAAAACTAAATTCTAAACAAATTGATTGTGCGCGGTCAGTTTGCAACCTTGACCATCGCGTAGCGGATGACCTTGTCACCCTTGCAGTAGCCCTTTTGGAAGACCTCTACGATCTCGCCATCGCCATACTGCTCATCCTCCACGTGCATTACAGCGTTGTGGAGATTGGGATCGAACGTTTTACATTCGATCTCGCTCACGCCCATTTTTTGCATTGCCTCGTCAAATGCCTTAACGGTCATTTCAAGTCCCTTGGTAACGGCTTCAACATTATCGGACTTGCTTGCGCGCTCAAGATTATCCAGAATCGGGAGCAGGTGCGCGATGCAATCGCTGTAAGCATCTGCCCAAACGCCTTCCTTCTCTTTTGCGCTTCTCTTGCGGAAGTTATCGTACTCCGCCATCATACGCATATATCTATCGTTACATTCCTCGCATTCGGCTGTTTTTGCCTCCAATTTTTTGGTAAGCTCTGCGATTTCTGTTTCGGGCTTCTTCGTTTTCTTTTTATCTGCCTTTGCGGCGTCCTTCGGCGCTTCGGTGTTTACCTTTTCCTCATTCGCCGCGGTTTTCATTTCCTCCATCGGAATCTCCTCCACTTATTTGTTTGTTCGTGTGTATCATATTGGATATGTTGCCGCTAAGCCCTTCGAGCGTAGCAAGAACCTTTGCGTAGTCCATACGCCGCGGGCCGAGAACACCAATGGCTCCCAGTGTTTTGCCATCCTTGACGATGGGCTTGAACACCAGCGCGGAATTGTTCATCACCTTAACCTGACTTTCGGAGCCGATGAGAACGTTGATATCCTCATTATCACTCTGTGAAACAAGATTTAAGATGTCCTCTTTCTTCTCCAGCGTGCCAAGCAGTCCTTGGAGCTGTGTAACGTCACTGTATTCGGGATACTGCAAGAGTCTGTCAATGCCGCTGACACGCATCTCTCCATGGTCGGACTCATTGAGCAGGTCGTAGATGACCTTGATGACATCGTTTACGATGGAACTGTCCATTCCCATTTCCTGCTCTATTCGCATCATAATGGGAAGCGTGATCTGCTCGGCAGATAGTCCTACGAGCGTGGAATTGAGCACGCGCGCCAATTTTGTGACCGCCGCTTGCGAGAACGCCTGCGACTCGGAATGCAGATGCTTGCTCTTGACGTTGCCGTCGGAATCAACTGCCACCAGAATGATATGATCGGGATCGAGATAGATGGTCTCGAACTTTTCAACACTGACGGAATGAAGCTTTGGCTTGATCGCAATGCCCGTGTAGTTGGTCATCGCAGATGCCAGATTGGATGCCGCCAAAAGAATTTGGTCAAGCTCCCCCATTTTTGCTTTGAGAAGTGCATTGATCTGCGCGATCTCATTTGTCGTCATCGCGTAACGCTCGATGAGTGCGTCAACGTAGAAACGGTAGCCAAGCTCGCTGGGAACGCGCCCCGCCGATGCGTGAGGTTGTTCGAGGTATCCCATCTCCTCAAGCTCTGCCATCTCGTTGCGGATGGTTGCCGAGGAGCAGTTTATGTGCTTGCTTTGCAGAATATACTTGGAGCCGACAGGTTCGCCGCCCTCGATGTGTGCATCAACGATTGCTTTTAATATTTGCTTTTTTCGCTCACTTAATCCACGATTTTCATCTCTCACGGCCAATTTGCTCCTTTCTGCTGCTTTTTTCGTGTTTTTTAGCACTCGTTTTGGTTGAGTGCTAACTTACGATATAAATTTACCACGTTTTTGCCGTTTTGTCAATGGTTTTTTCTAATAAAGTTGTGAACATTTTGTTAATATTGCATTTGAGTGCTAAAAAAGAGGCTGTCTCAAATGCGAATTTGAGACAGCCTCTTTTAGGGGATAGTCAGATTTAGGCAAGAAGCGTCGTTCTTCGAGGCGAAAGGCGTACAAAGATACGTCGAGCCTCGATGACGGCGGTAGAAAAAGTCAATTTTATTGGG
>JAZNZC010000117.1:0-5727 GCA_045594745.1 Eubacteriales bacterium | reverse complement strand
CCATAACAAAAACCTCCTATGGTACTATTATACCATAAGAGGTTTTGCCCTTTTTATTTCTTGTGAACTATTCGGGGTTCACTTCACGTGCGCTATCCTTTTATTTTTATTCATGGGTTCAACTTTCTGAGCGGATAGGGTCTTGGAGGTGCCTAGCCGCTCGCGAAAGCCAAGCGAGGGCTTGCACCTCGCGTCGACTGTCTGTTTGTGAACTGCGGATTTGTTTTGATAAACCCTTGTCAGCAAGTTCTTGAGGGGGCGTGGGGGAACTTCTCGAAAGAAGTTCCCCCACAAACGCATCCCCTTGACAATCTTCTCGTTTTTTGATATGATAAATGTAGAAATCAAAAAAATTGAAAATTTCAAAAAAATTTAGAAAAAAGTGTAACCTTTGGCACAAAAGGGCGAGATATATAGTGAAGCCCGAAAAAAACAGGAGAATTTTATGGAGGACTACAAAATCGTTGATCTTTACTGGGCACGAAAAGAGACTGCTATTTCAGAGACCGAAAAAAAGTACGGCAAGATGCTGCATTCTCTTTCCTATTCCCTGCTTTCCTCTCACGAGGATGCGGAGGAATGTGTCAACGACACCTACCTTGGTGCGTGGAACACGATGCCGGATGCAAGGCCTATGTATCTCGGTCCGTTTCTTTCCAAGATCACGCGGCGGCTCTCGATCGACCGCTGGCGGCACGAGCATCGCGAAAAACGCGGCGGCGTAGCGGGCGTGGTTGAGGAATTGACCGAATGCATTCCCGACGCCGACACCCCTGCCACGGAATATGAGCGCGGACTGTTGCGCGGTGAGCTCAATGCGTTTTTGCGCACGCTCCCCGAGGAAAAGCGTGCCATTTTTGTGCGTCGCTATTTTTATGCACAGCCCCTGAACGTAATCGCCAAGGAAACAGGTGTTAGCGAAGCAAAGGTAAAGGTCACTCTGCATCGCTTGCGCGAGCAGCTAAAACAAAGATTGGAGGCGTGTGACTTGTTATGAACCATAATAAAATGAAGAAAGCCGCATTCCTCCTCGACGAGATCGGCAACGTCAGCGACATCTATCTGCAAGAGGCGCTTTCTTATCGAAAGAAGAGCATCAGCCAACGCCCGTGGGTGGCGGCGGTCGCCTGTATTCTTGTGGTGGTCTTGGTGGGCGGTGGATTGTTATACTCCCCCATCCTTGACGCATTCAAGATGTTCGACAAGGTAGAAACGCCCGAGGCAGAACAGCCCGCAACGCTTGACGGCTACTTGACCGAATACCGTTCGGCACTGAACTGCACCGCATTGCAAAAGGATGAGGTCAACTATTTCGGCTCGACCTATCTGATCCTGCAATACGAGGGTGACGAAACGCTCTGGCGCAGCCGCAACCTGACCGCGCGTGAGGTCGAGCGCATCAATGGCCTTTTGGGCAAGGGTGACTCTGTTGGAACGCAATCGCCCGAGCTCTTGTGCCGCGTATGGCTCGTCACCGAGGACGGCACCGTCCTCTCGCCGTATCTCAAAAAGACCGACGGCAACAAAGGTCACGCAGTTCTGTTTGACTACGAGGCCGAGATCCTTCCCTCCTCCGATCTGATCTCCTGTATTTCGGATATTTTGAACTAACAAAACCGAAAGGAAGGTACGCTTTATGAAACGCAAGATCTGTTCCGTTTTATTCATTTTACTCGCAACCACTTTGCTCTTTTTTGTTACGTCCTGTAACGCAGCAATGAAAGATGATGCCCCCAACGATGCAGGGCTCAACCAAGCGCCCTCCGCCAACAACGGTGCTACGCTACCCGAAAATGTACCCGCCGATCCCGACAATAAAACAGACAATGAGGACAATCCCAATCAATTTGTGGAAAACCCCTTTATTGCCACCGATGAGAACAACGTCTCCACGCTCTCGGCGGATGTTGACACGGCTTCCTACACCTATTTCCGCAAGCTGGTAAATAGCGGATATTCGTGGGCAGAGTTGAATCGTTATTCTTCCAATTTCCGCACCGAGGAATTTCTCAATTATTTCAAATACACAGCCGCACAACCCGATGAAAGCGAGCTTTTCTCGGTCAATCCCATCCTCTTCCCCTGCCCTTGGAATCAGAACAACGTTCTGCTTTCGATGACCTTGCAGGCGGCAAACGCCACCCCCGTAACAGGCAACAACCTCGTGTTTTTGATCGACGTGTCGGGTTCTATGATGTCCTCCGACAAGCTCCCCCTGCTCAAAAAAGCATTTTCTAACCTGACCGATCAGCTTGGTGAGAACGACACCATCTCTATTGTCACCTACTCGGGAAGAGAATCCGTTGTGCTTGACGGATGCAAGGGAAACAAGAAGGAAACTATTCTCTCCGCTATCAATTCTCTTGTTGCAAGCGGCTCTACAAACGGTCAAGCAGGACTGCAAAAGGCATATCAGATTGCCGAAAAGCACCGCATTGAGGGCGGCAACAACCGCATTATTATGGCATCGGACGGTGACCTGAATGTTGGTATTTCCTCCGAGACCGAACTCAAGAATTTTATCACGCAAAAGCGCGAAGCCGGCATTTTCCTATCGGTTCTCGGCTTTGGCACGGGCAACTACCGCGACCAGAAGATGGAGACCCTTGCCGATAACGGCAACGGCGTTTACCTCTATGTGGATGGCGAAGCAGAGGCCGAAAAGATCTTCTCTACCGATCTTCTCGCAAACCTCTACACAGTTGCAAAGGACGTCAAAATGCAGATCACCTTTAACAAGTCCTACGTTGCTTCTTACCGCCTCATTGGATACGAAAACAGGATTTTGAACGAAGAGGACTTCACCGACGACACCAAGGATGCGGGCGAGGTAGGCGCAGGACATCAAATTACCGTGTGCTATGAGCTTCGTCTTGCCGACGGCGCAAGGGTCGACGGTGCACAATGGTTGGAGCTTGCCGTCAACTATAAACTGCCCGACGAAAGCGTTTCTGTGCTCCCCAATCTCTACAACATCGGCTATGCCGACTACACCGACGCGCCCAACGAGGATCGCATTTTTATGATGGCTGTGATCGAGACCTGTATGCTTCTTCACAACAGCGAATATCTGCCCGAGGGCTTTGATCTTGATGACATATTGGAAAACTTGAGCGCACTTGATCTCTCAGGCTATCCCGAAAGAGCCGAATTCCGCGAGCTTTTGAGAAAGCTGAATACGAAATAAAATTCAAGAGGTGCGTTATGAAGAAGAATCGATTTTGGTATCTGCTCCTTCCCACACTGACGCTCATTTTAGAAATATTGCCTTATGGCGCGGTCATGCGGTTTGCGAACCCACACGGTGCTCCACAGCAAGAGACCTATTCCTATTTCGACCTGCTCCCCTTTGGTTACGCCAATTTTGCTCCGCTTCTCACCGCAATTTTAACCTGCATTATTTTTGCACTGCTTTTCATTTATCTCATCATTGGCAAAAACAGCATCGCCGTATTTGCAAAAAGGCTTACCGGTATTTGCACCATCCTCTCATTGGGGCCGCTTGTGCTTGGTACAGAATATTTCTCTATGATTGGCGGCATCATCACTGCGTGTCTCGCTATCGAATGGCTCACACTGCATTTCTCGCTTCAAAAACAATTCCAAAAGGAGAGAACGCTATGAACAAGAATAAAATTTTCTGTTTGATACTTGTCACCCTGCTCGTTCTTCCTATGCTCTGCCTCACATCCTGTGAACTCAACCACGGTCCGCAGAATCAATCAGCGCATTTTCTCGCCAAAGTAACAGAGGTGCACGAAAAGCAGTTATTTGTAACCGTTATCGATAAAGGAACATCCTCTCTTCAAAACGGCTCGCCCGCTTACGTTTCGACCGATTTTGAGGGCTACACATCTGTGGCTGTTGGTGACTTCGTCATTGTGGAATACGACACGATGGTGCAGGAAATCTATCCGCCTATTATCCCGAACGTATTTTCCATTACAAAAGCAGATGCTAACGGAAATCCGCTGAAGTGATTGCAAAATTGCTTATATTTTTGGAGGTCTTATTATGAAAAAGAAATTATTTGCGCTTGCTTTGGTTGCCCTTTTGCTCCTGCCTGCACTCCTTTTGACATCCTGTAATGCGGCAAAGGATAGTGTTGGAAATTATGCCACCGAGGTTAAAGTTCCCAACGTTGGTTTGGGTGATGAATTGCTATCCAATCCCGATACCGAAAAAGAAACTGTTCGCAAGATCATCAAAACCTACGATCTGAATGCCGAAACCAAGGACTTTGACACGACCGTCTCGGCACTTGCCGCTTTGGTCGCCGAGCACGGCGGATACGTGGAGAGCAATTCTATCAACTATCGCAATTACGATAACGCGCAGAGTTCACGCTATGCTTCCTACAAATTCCGCATTCCTGCGGAGAATGCAGATGCATTCGTGAATTCCGTTGGCAACACCCTCAACGTAACGCGCAACAGCTCCTATGCCGAGGACGTCAGCGAGACCTACTACTCCATCGAAGCAACGCTTGAGGAGTTGACCACCGAGCGTGATTCTCTCCTTGCTATGATGGAATCTCTCGACAACCAACAGGATTACAACTTTTGGCTCACACTGCAAACGCGCCTTTCCGAGGTTCGTCAGCAGATCGCGCGTCTGCAAGCACAGCTCAACAATTACGACAGCCGCGTTTCCTATTCCACCGTCAACCTCTCCATCAACGAGGTCGTGACCTACACCCCCACCGAAGAAAGCTTCTGGGCGAAGCTCGGCGGCGCATTTGGCAAGGGTTGGACGGCATTTGGCGAATTTATGCAAGGTCTTGTAATTGTAATCGTTACCATCTTCCCGTTCTTGCTCATTCCTGCAGCGGCAGGCATTGTCGTTATCGTGCTCATCCGTCGCAACGGTGGTAAAAAGAAGGAGCAAAAACCCGAGGTGGAACAAGATACCAAAACAGAATAAAAACGCATGATTTTCCCCCCCCACGGCGCGCCGTGGGGGGATCTTTTGTTTGGCGATAATTCGTTTATTGCGGGACGCCGAGGACGTCGCCCCGTAAACAAAGGATCAAACCCAAACAAAAACGCAGAGTGACAGGCTGATTGCTTATTTTTATTAACTCCTTTGCCTGATGCTTTCCCTTTTGCTATCCGTTTCTCTTCTTTCCAGCATCTTTTTATTTTACCATTGATATTTTTTAGACATTTTTTGAAAAAACCCTTTACTTTTTTTCAGTTTTGTGTTATGATATGGGGTGAGATAGAAATTATCATCTTTTATTTAATACTTATAGGAGGATTTATTTCCAATGGCTATTGAAAGAAGAAAGATTTCAATGGACGGTAACACCGCCGCCGCGCACGTTTCTTACGCGTTTACGGAGGTTGCCGCAATCTACCCGATTACTCCTTCCTCTCCCATGGCAGAAGTAACCGACACTTGGGCTGCTACTGATAAAAATATTTTTGGTGAGCCCGCAAGAAACATCTTCGGTGACACTGTTAAGATGATGGAGATGCAGTCTGAAGCAGGTGCTGCAGGTGCCGTTCACGGTTCTTTGGCAGCAGGCGCTCTTACTACAACCTACACTGCATCTCAGGGTCTTCTTTTGATGGTCCCCAACATGTACAAGATCGCGGGCGAGCTTCTTCCCTGCGTTATCCACGTTTCCGCGCGTTGCGTTGCTTCTCACGCGCTCAACATCTTCGGTGACCACTCCGACGTTATGGCATGCCGTCAGTCCGGTTTTGCTATGATGGCTTGCTC
>JAZNZC010000116.1:0-6027 GCA_045594745.1 Eubacteriales bacterium | reverse complement strand
AAAGTCGATAAAATAATCGATCTCACGGGATATCTGCGTGTTCACGGGACACAGATTTTCTCGGCATACCCACGACATAGCATCTGCTTCGCACAGAGGAAGTCTGCGCTTATAGACCACCTTCTCGTATTTCTTTTTCAGTTCCACGAATACCGTGCTGTCGGCAGTCGCTTGGGAATAACTTCGTATTCGTATTTTTTCCTTATAGGCAGGCTTCTCAATGGAACGCCTGATCAGTCTGTAACTGTCGGTATCAAAGTAGATATTTCGTATCGTCGCTCTGCCGTACTTGTCAAGATGCATATGCGGCGACATAGCTTCAAGTATCTTTTCCTTTTGTTCAAGAGTGAGCATATATTTCAGCTCATACCGCTTAAACACCGTTTGAAACACCATCCGAAATCCTCCTTTTCCCATTTTACGAGAGGATTATATCATAGCTCGCTAAAGATAGGCTAAAGATTAGAGAGCCGAAAGAAAAAAGGATAGGTTTTGCGCCTATCCTCATTCTGAATTATATATCTGTGTTTTTTTGTATTTCCAACGTCAGTCGTGCGGCATACACTGTCGCAGGTCGCGCCACGGGAACGTCACAGATCGTAGGAATGGCTATTGTAACTACCACGGCGGTCAATTCGGTACTGACCGTTCGCAACCCTGCGGGAAATGCAGCTGCACTGACCATTACGCCCTTGGCAGGCGGAACCCGCCCCGTTTCTGCACATCTTGTGATCACGCAGATCGGCTAAAATTTTTAACAAACGGTCGGTGATTTTCTATTACCGCCGAGCAATAAAACGCCTATGGCGTTCTGCTTTTGCAGAGTGCCATAGGCGTCCTTTTGATTCATTACTTAAATGCCGGTGCGTGGGTTTCTTCCGTTGCAAATGCATTAGGGCCGGGATTGGACATCGAAAAATACATCCTTGCCGCCTTGGTGGTGCCAAAGTCGCGATTCGATCCGCTTTCCTGCACCTTGTTGAAGGCATCGCGGAACATTTGATTATGCGCTTCCTCGCGGTTGAGCAGAAAATCGATGGTTTCTCTGACCTTTTTGTCCTCAATCTGGCGGTACAGATATTCGTAAACGACCTTAGCTCTCTGCTCGGATGCGATATTGGAGAGCAGATCGGCGCACAGATCGCCCGTTACGGTGACGTAATCGCCCGTCCAAGAGTAGCCCGATGCATTGATGAGTCCGGGGTTGAGTCCGTTCTGAACGTGCGCTTGTATCTCGCCTGCCTTCACCATTGTGGCGTCCACGTCGTGACCGTTGAGCAGATTGATGGTCTGTGCTACCATTTCTAAGTGTCCAAGCTCCTCTGCGGCAATATCAAGGAAGAGATCCTTGATCTCGGGGTCCTTGATGCGAAAGCTCTGCGACATATACTGCATTGCCGCCTTGAGCTCGCCATTACCGCCGCCAAGCTGCTCTTGGAGCAATACTGCGTACTGTGGGTTCGGTCTTTCGACCGCTACGGGATGGAACAACTGTTTTTCGTGTTTGAACATACATACCTCCGTTTTTTTGGGTTTCGCGGTTAGTGTTTCCCAAATCCCCAGAGACTATACTTTTATTTTTTGTCGTCCGTAGCCGGGTTGTCGATGAGTCCGCCGTACTCATCAAAGCGCGAGCCGTGGCAGGGGCAATCCCATGTGTGCTCGACGGGGTTGTATTTGAGGGCACAGCCAAGGTGCGGGCATCGGGGAACGGTCGGAGTGAGAAGTCCTATTGTTGATTCTAACGCATTGATGGCAAGCTGTGGGCGCAGCATAGAGCGTGAGGGCGAAAAGACAGCGGCATAGATATTTTCTTTGCCTTGCACAAGGTCGCAAAGAATTTTGGCGGCGACCATTGCATTTGTCATCCCCCATTTATTAAATCCCGTTGCCACAAAGGTGTTGGGCGTGTTCCTCGAATACTGACCAATATAGGGGATATCGTCCAGCGTCATGCAATCCTGCGTAGCCCACTTCGCCACGGCTTTTGCATTGGGATAATGCTTTTTTGCAAATTCCTCGAGCTCTTGCCAGCATCCGCCCTTTTTGCCTGTGCGGTGTCCGCCGCCGCCCAAAAGCAATAGATTTTCATAATTGCGGAATGATAGCCCCATATCACATTCATCCACGTACATTCCGTCGATGTGAGATGCACCATCAAGAGCCAAAACATAAGAACGGTGCTGATAAAGCTTGAGAAAGTAGGAGCCGTGTTTATTGAAGATGGGGAAATGCGTTGCCACGATCAGCTTTTGGTATTTGATCTCGCCGTGATTGGTAATGGCTTTGCCGGGCTTCGACTCGATGACCTTGGTGTGCTCGTAAATGGGGAGATCCTTTGCGAGTGCATATAGGAATTTCAAGGGATGGAACTGCGCTTGGTTCTTGACACAAACCGCACCTGCAACGGAGAAGGGAAGCTCGCGTGCGTCCGAAAACTCCGCTTTCACACCAAGACGATTCAAGGCCGCGATTTCTGTTTTGATCTTTTCACGGTTGCCGAGAGAATAGACGTAAGAGTCTTTTCTTTCAAAATCGCAGTCGATGGTTTTGCAAAGGTGGGCATATTCCCCAATAGCGCCCCTTTGCGCTTCAACATAGAGACGTGCCTTTTCTTCACCAAAGCGCCGGAGCATTTTGTCGTATATCAACCCGTGTGTAAGCGTGATCTTTGCGGTGGTGTCCTTCGTAATGCCGCCGCAGATCTTGTCAGCCTCTACAAGCACACAATCCACACCTGCATCTCGTAGCTTGTGAGCGCACAAAATTCCCGCAATACCGCCACCGATAATTAAGACGTCAGTGCTTTTGTTTCCTTTCAGCGGTGCAAAAGAGACGTGCTCTGCAGTCTCACCCCAAATCGAATTCATCATTTCACCCCCATTTTATGAGAATATTTTTGCGCATTTTCAACCTTATATACCTGCCAAATCTTTTCTGATAGTTGACTTTTTGCAAAAAATATGATAAACTGATGATAATAAACGCCATTATTTTGCGGTATGGAAGGGAGATCGTATGATTTACAGAAATTTTCAGGACAAACAGCTTTCCGCCCTTGGTATGGGGTGCATGAGATTGCCCGTTTGCGAGAACGATCAAGGCAAGATCGATATCGACGCCGTACGCGAAATGGTCGCATACGCGATGGAACAAGGCATCAATTATTACGATACCGCATGGGGCTATCACAACGGACAGTCCGAGATCGTGATGGGAAAGGTGCTCGCCGACTACCCACGCGAAAGCTTTTATCTTGCTTCCAAATTTCCGGGATATGACCTCTCCAATATGGATAAGGTAGAACAGATTTTTGAAAAACAGCTTGAAAAATGCGGCGTCGAGTATTTCGATTTTTATATGTTCCACAATCTGTGCGAAGCAAACGTCGATGCCTATCTCGATCCCAAGTACGGTATTCTCGAATACCTGTTGGAGCAAAAGAAAAACGGTCGCATCCGTCACCTTGGTGTTTCCACACACGGAACGCTTGACACGATGCGCCGCTTTCTCGACGCTTACGGCAAGCATATGGAGTTCTGCCAGATCCAGCTCAACTGGCTGGATTGGAAATTGCAGAACGCCAAAGCAAAGGTAGATATGCTCCGTGAATACCGTCTGCCCATCTGGGTAATGGAGCCCGTGCGCGGCGGTAAGCTTGCCACGCTTGAACCCGCATACGAGGCGATCCTGAAAGAAGCGCGCCCCGATGCAA
Source organism: Eubacteriales bacterium (assembly GCA_045594745.1). Classification (GTDB taxonomy): domain Bacteria; phylum Bacillota; class Clostridia; order Oscillospirales; family CAG-272; genus UMGS1865. The sequence goes on along the minus strand of JAZNZC010000116.1, from coordinate 2,312 downwards.
CCGTTGTTGAATGGGCATTCCGTTTTCTGCAATCCATCCCCGATGTGGGAGTCACACTTTCGGGAATGTCGAATTTCGAGCAACTAAAAGAGAATATTGCTACATATGAAGCCGAAAAGCCTTTGAACGAGGAAGAAATAAACATCATCCTGAGCTTGGGGAAAAAGATGACCGAAAAGCACACGCTCCCTTGCACGGCATGTCGCTATTGCACAACGCATTGCCCAATGGAATTGGATATCCCGATGCTCATCGATCTTTATAACGAATTTAACTATTCGGGCGGTGGATTTATTCCACCCATGGTCATTCGCTCGTTGCCCGAGGAAAAGCGCCCCGCGGCTTGCCTCGCTTGCCGTGCCTGCGAGGCTGTTTGCCCGCAGAATATCAAGATCAGCGAGATGATGAGCGACTTTACGGAGAAATTGAAAAAATGACCGATCTTGAAAAAGCAAAAAAACTCCTAACGCAAAAAGACTACACCTGTGTGCTTTGCAAAGGCGAAAAAATGCACACGTCCACACAAAAAGGAGTGCGCCCCTTGGTGGAGTGGCTCGAATCGGGTGAGATTTTCAAGGGCTTTTCTGCCGCCGACCGTGTGGTGGGCAGGGGAGCGGCGTTTCTTTACGTCCTTTTGGGGGTGGATGCCGTATATGCCCACGTCATCAGTCACGCGGCGATGGAAGTGTTGCAAGCGCAAGATATTTTGGTCCAATACGATACCGCCGTCGAGCACATCATCAATCGCAAAGGCGACGGCATCTGCCCGTTTGAGGAAGCCGTGATGAATATTACCGCCGCCGACGAAGCGTATGTAGCCATCAAGCAAAAAATGCAAGAGATGGGGATTTCACCGAAGGGGGAATACAAATGAAAATTAGTGTTAGCAAGGAAAGTGTCGTATACCAGGGCCCTGCTTATGAAGATAGTTATTGGGGGCAGGTGCAATTTCCCGAAATTTTGAATTGCGCCGACGGTACCTTGGCAATCAAAATCCACGCGGCAGATGACAACTGGGCAGAATTTGGAAAAAACCAAGACGTGTGGTGTGTTTCAAAGGATAACGGCATCACTTGGAACAGAGTTGACGGTATCCTTACGAGCAAGGTTGGACACCTTCTTCCCAACGGGGATAGATTGCATTTTCCATTGGTAACAGGTCTTTCCTGCAAAACGTCCGAGCTAAAACCCGCCCGTATTGTAACGCAACGACTCCCCAGCGACAAGCTCGTCAAAGAGGAGGATGGAAGCTGGCCCTATCCCGCATTTATGTACCGAGATATTTGGGGAGCGGCAAATTATATCTACGATTTAGAAACCCTTCCCGATGAATATGCGAAAAAAGAATGGATCGGCTACCGAATCAAAAAAGGGGAGAGCGAAGGTGCAGCGGAAACGGTCAAGGTGATCCATCCCAATATGTCGGTGCGCGGCGTTGTTCGGGATGAGGATTTCGTTATGGCTCCTTTCTGTCCTTACGGTCGCGGATTCCGCACAGACAAGGAAGGCAACATCTGGATCACATCCTATTCCGGAGCGCACCTCAATCCCTACAACGGCGGGGTTGACGTGTGTGGCGCGTCCTTGCTTTATAAGTCCTCAGATAACGGACACACCTTTGAGCTCGCAGGATATATCCCTTATATTCCAAATACTACCAAGCACCCAACGGCATATATGTGCGACGGTTTTTCTGAGGTGGCTTTGGAGTTTATGGATGACGGCTCTATGATCGTTCTTTTGCGCGCGACGAGTGTGTTTCTTGGGGGACCGGAGTGGAATCCAATGTATTTTGCACGCTCTACCGACGGCGGCAAGACCTTCTCTGAGCCGCAAGAGTTTGATAAATGCGGAGTATTGCCAAATCTGGTAAAGCTGGATTGCGGTGTTACGTTAGCCGCATACGGCAGACCCGGCATCTACGTGCGCGCAACCGACGATCCCTCGGGCATGGAATGGCAAGATCCGATCGAAATTATGACGGGGGAGGATAGAAGTCATTTGATGAACGATCCGCCTGCGCGACCGAATTTTCATCAATGGGCAGGCTCTTGCTGCAATGTGGATCTCAAACCGATCGGTCCGAACAAAGCACTTTTAGCCTATTCCGATTTTTATTATCCCGATCAATCGGGCAAAACGAATAAAAAATTAAAGACGATCTTGACACGTATCATTACTGTAGAATAAATAGAAAAGGCTGACCGAGCGGTCAGCCGTTTTTCTTGTAAAACGAAAACCACCCGCTAAGCGGGTGGTTCCGAAAAGGCTTTTGCCGTTGAGCAATCCCGCCGCGGCGGAAGGCTCCCTTG
>JAZNZC010000115.1:0-7098 GCA_045594745.1 Eubacteriales bacterium | reverse complement strand
CTTATTATGGAATTTTACCGACATTATTACAACCATGAGCGCCCGCACAGTACCCTCGGGTACTGTGCCCCTATGGTTGCTCTAAACAAAAATGTCATTTAATTTCTTTAATTTTTTTCTAATTTTTGTACCAATTTCGAGAAAAACGCTTGCGTTTTGCGTAGTCGAAGTTTTGCGGAGTGAATAACGGAGCAAAACCGAGGAGCGAATGCGACGATGGGATCTCCGAACGAATTTGGGTGGCTTACCACAGCAAATGTTACATCGATTCAAAAGCCACCGAGAGTCGTTACGAGATCCCGCGGCGGCTTACGCCTTGCGCTTCTGCCTCGCTTCTCGCTCAGCAGAAGTTCGACTCCGCTCAGGATGACAGGCTGACGGTTTATTTGAGGTGTTTTTCTAAAAAAGCATTGACAAATCCGCGCCCTCGTGTTATAATCAATATGTCACACAAACTGCATAATTTTGGGATAGGCTTTTTCTATTTTATAGGGATACCTATACCTTTTTCATGCCAAAATAATATCTCACTGGTTTACGTTACGTAAAAACGTAGACTCCTTAACGGTGAGATTGTGGCTGAAAAAATCCTATTCCTATCGGTTTGTGTGACAACAATCGGGGTTTGCGTTTTTCGGTGTGCATAGCTTCGGTTGTGCACACCTTTTTGTTTTTAGGAGGATACACAAATGGACGTTTTCCTTTTTTTCGCAATTTTCGTGGTTGTTGTTTGTGATTTGGTTATAGCAGTTGCTATGGAAGATGCAGCCAAAAAGAAGGGGCACGGAAAAGAAGCACATTCGTTTGCAATATGTGCTTTGTTTGGCATTTTTGGTTGCCTCTACGTAGTCGCTCTGCCCGATCTGAAACAACGCGAACAGCTTGACAGAATTATCAAACTATTAGATCCACAGGTGCCCACGAACCCGCCCCAACAAGACGTTGCTTGGAAATTTCAAAAACTAACTCCCGAAACTCCTAAAAAAGACGGTAGTGCCGAGGCATATCTGCGTGAGCTTGGAATGAGCCCCGAAGAATATGCCTGCAAATCCTTGGCTGTTTTTGGGGAAGCTCCCATCGGCGAATGCGAAATGTGCAAAAAGCTAAAAAAGGCAAGAAAGCACTGCGGCATTAGAAGGAACAACGCATTCAGCGACATTTCTGTTTGCACCGATTGCATCAACGTGTTTGTGGAGTACAATCCCAATTCGGTTTATAATTTTGAAGCAAAAGAAACAAAATGATAATTTTATAATTCCCCCTTGTGCAAAAGTTCTTGAAGGGGGTGCAGGGGGGAACTTCTTCCAAGAAGTTCCCCCCTGCATTCTCTCCCAAAACTTTTCTCTCAAAGTAAGTCAAAAATTTCACAAAACCTATTGATAAATTTTCCACTTTGTGGTATGATATATGTGTATGTGCAAAATTCTTATTTTTTTGAAAGGAATAAAAACCATGACCTACAACAAAAAGTCGATTGAAGATATCGAAATCAAAGCCGGTCAAAAAGTATTTGTCCGCTGCGATTTCAACGTTCCTATGAAGGACGGCGTTATTACCTCTGATAAGAGAATCGTTGGTGCTCTCCCCACCATCAAATACCTGATGGAAAAGGGCGCAAAGGTTATTCTCTCCTCTCACATGGGCAAGCCCCACGCCATCTTCACCCCCAATTTCAAATTGGACAAGAAGGAGCAAAAGAAGGTTGACGCTCTCCCCGAGAATGAGAGAGAGGCCGCTACCGCAGAACTGAAAGAAAAGGCTCTGAAGAACGATCCCGTTAAATTCACCCTCAAGCCCGTTGCCGACCGCCTCAACGTTGAGCTCGGTGGCAAGGTTGCATTCGCTTCCGACATCGTTGGCGACGATGCAAAGGCAAAGATCGCTGCTATGGAAAACGGCACTTGCGTACTCATCGAGAACGTTCGCTTCGATGCTCGCGAAACCAAGAACAACCCCGAGTTTGCAAAAGCTCTGGCTGACCTTGCAGGCGAGGGCGGTCTGTTTGTAAACGACGCATTCGGTACTGCTCACCGCGCACACGCTTCCACCGCAGGTGTTGCTGATTACCTCCCCGCAGTTTGCGGTTACCTGATTCAAAAAGAGATCGGCGTTATGGGCAAGGCTCTGGCTGATCCCGCACGTCCCTTCGTTGCTATCCTTGGCGGTGCTAAGGTTTCCGACAAGATCGGCGTTATCAACAACCTCCTCGAAAAGTGCGATACCCTCATCGTTGGTGGCGGTATGGCTTACACCTTCTTTGCAGCTAAGGGCTATGGCGTTGGCACTTCCCTTTGCGAGACCGACAAGATCGACCTTGCAAAAGAGATGATGGCTAAGGCTGAAGCTAAGGGCGTTAACTTCCTGCTCCCCATCGACAACAAGGTTGGTAAGGAATACGACGAGAACACCGAGTCTATGTTCGTTGACTCCAACAAGATCCCCGCAGATTGGATGGGTCTGGACATCGGTCCCAAGACCTGCGAGCTCTTCTCCGCTGCTATCAAGGGCGCGGGCACCGTTGTTTGGAACGGCCCCATGGGTGTTTCTGAGTGGAAGAACTTTGCAACCGGTACCGAGACCGTTGCCGCAGCAGTAGCTGAATCCGGCGCTGTTTCCATCATCGGCGGTGGCGACTCCGCAGAGGCTGTTGAGCGTCTCGGCTTTGGCCCCAAGATGACTCACATCTCCACCGGTGGTGGTGCATCTCTCGAGTTCCTCGAGGGTCTGGAGCTCCCCGGCATCGCTTGCCTGCTTGACAAGTAATTTATTCTGAAAATTCAAACGGGGAACGGCGAGCCGCCGTTCCCCATTATTTTGCATAAAGGAAGGTACACACAAATGAATCCTTTGAAAAGAAGAACCGTGATTGCCGGCAACTGGAAGATGAACTTCACTCCCGCCGAGGCGACCGCGTTTATCAACGAAATCAAGCCTATGGTTGCAGGCAAGGACAACTGCGACATCATCTTCTGCGCGCCTTACGTTACCATCGCCGCCGCGCAAGAGGCTGCAAAGGGCTCTAACATTAAGATCGGTGCAGAAAACGTCCACTTTGCCGAAAAAGGCGCTTACACCGGTGAGGTATCTGCAAAGATGCTGACCGCTTGCGGTGTGGAATACGTTATCATCGGTCACTCCGAAAGACGTCAATACTTTGGCGAGACCGACGAGACCGTTAATCTGCGCACAAAGGCTGCTCTCGCAGCAGGTATGAAGGTTATCCTCTGCCTCGGCGAGGTCAAGGAGCAACGTCTTTCGGGCGTCACCGACGAGGTTGTTGCTATGCAGACAAAGCTCGACCTGCAAGGCGTTAGTGCTGAGGAAATGAAGAACGTTATCATCGCTTACGAGCCTGTTTGGGCGATCGGCACGGGTCTGACGGCTACTCCCGAGCAAGCAGAAGAGACCTGCGGCGTGATCCGCAAAGTCCTCGCTTCGATGTACAGCGAAGATGTTGCCGAGTCCGTAACCATCCAATACGGCGGTTCGATGAACGAAAAGAACGCAGCCGAGCTGCTCGCCAAGCCCAATGTGGACGGCGGCCTCATCGGCGGCGCTTCCCTCGTTGCAGAGAAATTCACCGCTATCGTTGACGCGGCACAATAATTTTTGATAAGATTGCGGGAAAACCTTTTTTGAAAAAAAGTGTTTTCCCGCACCCTTTCCAAAAAACACTGACAACGAAAAAATAATGATTCTGTAAAGGAGTGCTTTCATGGTAAATTTTTATGGTTGCTATGACTTCAGCGAAGAATGGCTGTTAATTGAAATGTCCTTGAGTGTTGCCAGCTCCGAAATCGACTGGGGTGCTATTTTGGCTCCCAACAGTGAACTCGAAGAAGATTACTGGCAATGCCCTTATATGGAACAATATTTGAATGAAGACGGCACAGAAAAAATCTGTGAAACATACGATGAGCCCGAAGACGATGTCAATCCTTGTAGAGTTGCGTTCTTCATTTATAAAGACGGTTCTCCTAAACTACAAACACCATACGGTAATTTTGATTTAACAAATGCCGAAGAATTACCGAGTCGTCTCAAAAAAATCATCGAAATTGAAGAAGATTGATTTTATAAGTTAAAAGCAGGATAGTACGTAAACTATCCTGCTTTTTTGAAAATTTATTGTGGAAAGCAACTTTCTTAGCGACTAGGGTCTCGGTGGCCCCTAGGAGCTCGCGACAGCCAAAGCGCATCTTTATGATGCGCGCCGACTGTCCATCCGTATCTTTAGAGTTCTTTTTTATAATTTTTTGTTAGGAAATTCTTGAGGGGGTGTGGGGGAACTTCTTTTAAGAAGTTCCCCCACAAAACACATCCTTATTCTCTCACACAAATCCACTCGGCGGCGCAGGGGAGAGATTCGATCCACTCGCAGAGGGTGTGCCACTCGGCGAGCTTGTGGGTGCGGCGCGCGTAATAGATATTGATAAGGTTTTCGTAGTTAAGCGTTACGGTGCGCATTTGGTTGTAAGAGGACGGCAGCATTTGGATCATATTGTGCCAGCTTTGGCGGTCCTCTTTGTTCTCAAGGAATTTTTGGCGTTCGCACTCGAGGTAATCGATGATGGCATCGAGCATATTGAGGCCGCTCTTGTCGAGGCGGTCGTGCGAAAAGTCCTCGCGAGAGAACTCCTTGGCGTGGATCTTGTGCATCGTCGATGTAGAATTGGCAACCGTGCCGACCTTGTAGGTATCAAACTCCTTCCACCAATAAAGAGGAGCGGTGATGTCGACAGAAACGAACACCTGACGCAAGAATTTGCGGTGATCGCTGCCTGCAACCGCCAAGCGGTGACCAAAATCGAGGTCGGCGGCGCCGATGATGAATTTGCCGTTTTCGTCATAGGTGCTATCGGATCTATCCCAACTGTTCATCGGGTTGCGCGCGCCACGAATGGCGTTGTCGATATTCATCACTGATGTACGTTCCACTTTGAGCATTGTACTGTCCTCCGCGTCTTTTTCTGTATCAAGTATAGCATATCTCGCTTCGAATGTCAATTCCTTTTTCCTTTTTTGATTGTGAAAAAGATGTTTAAGTTTTTTTGATTTTCCTATTGACATTTCCCTTTGTTGGGAGTATAATAGTCGATGTTTTGTGATTTTATTTATTTACATAAAAGAAGGTAGAAAAATTATGTTTTACGAAGAATTTTCGGGGGCGTTCTCCGAGGGGGGCAGCTCGCAGGTTTTGTTTGGCTTGGCGCTCGCTCTCTTTATGGGACTTTTGCTCTCGCGTATCGTTAAGCCCCTCAAGCTCCCCGCCGTTACGGGATATCTGATCGCGGGCGTGCTCATTGGCCCTTACTGCCTTGGCGCACTCGGCATCACGGGTGTGTTCTCCAATGCAGAGATGATGAAGGGCACGGGTGCGATCGTGCAGGACGTAGCCCTCGGATTTATTGCGTTCGCCATCGGCTCTGAGTTCAAGCTCTCCTCGCTCAAAAAGACAGGACGCCAGGCTGCCATTGTTGGTTGCGCGCAGGCCATCATTACAATGCTTGTAGTTGACGGCGCACTGATCGGTCTGCATTTTCTGCTCGGTGAAGAAGTCCTTCCCCTCTCCGTTGCCATCACGCTCGGCGCCATTGCTACCGCGACCGCTCCTGCGGCAACAATGATGGTTGTTAAGCAGTACAAGGCAAAAGGTCCTCTGACCAGCCTCTTGCTCCCCGTGGTTGCACTTGACGACGCCGTAGGTCTTGTGTGCTTTGCCATTTCGATGGGTGTGGCGCAAGCGCTTGAAAACGGAGCAGGTGCGGTCGGTATCGTTTCTCTGATCATCAATCCCCTCGTTGAAGTAACGCTCTCTTTGGTGCTCGGTGCGCTGACGGGTTGGGTTCTCTCGGTTGTAGAGGATCACTTCCAATCCAACAGTAAGCGTCTTTGTATCACTTTGACCTTTGTGCTTTTGACGGTTGCTTTGGCACAAATGGAATTCCACCTCCCCCTTGGCATTGAGATCGCGTTCTCGAACCTTCTCGTTTGTATGATGATGGGAACACTCTTCTGCAACATTTGCGACAGCGCAGATGAGTTGATGGAAAAGACCGACCGATGGACGATGCCTGTTCTCATTCTCTTCTTCGTCTTCAGCGGAGCGGAGCTCGATTTGAGCATTTTCCAAACGCCTATTATCATTGTCATCGGTGCAGTCTACGTGCTCTCTCGCGCGCTCGGCAAATACATAGGTGCTGCAAGCAGCGCAAAGCTTTCGGGATGCAGTGATTCTATCGTGAAATATCTCGGCATTACGCTCTTCCCGCAAGCGGGTGTGGCTCTTGGAATGTCGGCGATCGCGGGCGCTCTCCTCGCGGATGGATACATCGTAAGAAATATCGTTCTCTTTGGTGTGCTCGTTTACGAACTCGTAGGCCCGATGCTGACCAAGATCGCCTTGACAAAGGCGGGCGACATCGTTCCCAAAGAGGAAGCACACGTTCATCACACGCTGGCAGAAGTGTTCGCTGATGACGTTGATGATGAAGAATAAAAGCAAAACGGATGAAAGCAAAATGCTTTCATCCGTTTTTGTATAATTCATTATCCAAAATAACTCTTATATTCGGGTTCACAAACCAATTCTCGCAGTAATTCTTCTTCCCTTTCAAAAACAGATTTTACTCCTCGTCCACTGGATGGGCCCCAATAACCCGGAAGAGCATCTTTTTCTCTACCAATAAATTGCCATTCATCCTCATCAAAAGCGTATAGCACTTCCAACCCGTATGTTAAAAAACCTTTTTTACTTTTTAAGATAATATATCTTTTGGTTTTGTCTTTGGAATAAATAACCTTTACAACCTCATCGAGAAACGAATCTAATTGTTTATCATACATTATTTCCACAACCGATTCCCAAGTAGGCATGGGGGAAATTGAAACTTGTTGCTTCTTTTTGAATATAGACGCTATCCAATTTTTCATATTTCGCCACCTTTCACAGTTTCTTGTTCTTTTTGCCCTTATTTTACCACAAAAACGAAAAAGTGTCAAGTGTATCGTGCAAAAGCCATGTCCGATCAATGTTTTTGTTAGAAAGTTTTTTGGAAAGGGTGCGGGAAAACACTTTTTTCTAAAAAAGGTTTTCCC
>JAZNZC010000114.1:0-7002 GCA_045594745.1 Eubacteriales bacterium | reverse complement strand
GTTTGGTCTATATCATAATCGGCAAGAATACCGTTTACTTTTTTTACGTACAAACCGTAAGCTCCGTTCTCTCCTTCAATCAAGCCTTCTGCCAACAAAGCATCGCCAACAATGGTTTTGTCGGTGGAGATTGAGAAAGAGGTCTCTTTACCTTCTTTGTCAACTACAATGAAGGTAAAGTCCTTCTTTGCTATCGGAGCTTCGGTCTCACCATCTGCGGTTTCTGTGGCAGTGGTTTCTTCTTGACCGTACCCCAAAAGATTGAGAATATAGTTGTCACAAGCCGTTGTGAGGAGTGCCATAGCCGCAATCAGCACCACACAAAGGAAGAAAGACAACAGTTTTTTCGTGTTTGTCATTTTCATTTGTTTTCTCCTTTTTATTTGTATTTTGTTTACTCCGAACCGGCGCCCGCAGTTCATTTGGAGTATTTTTATTGATGTCGGGTATTTCGACTTGGCACAACGTGATTCGGCCTTCTCAGATCTCTCCAATGACCTATTCCCAAAATGCGGCTTTTGGTAAGAATCGCGCACAAAATGTGCCTCACGGCGACGGGCTCGTACAGGACTTTCACCTGTTTCCCCGAAACATCACAACAATTATAGCATCAATCAAATAAAAAAACAAGTTTTTTGAAAATATTTTTTGGTTTTTTGCAAAAAACGCCAAACCTTTTTGGCCTTTTTGACACTATATATATGAACGCACAAAAGCTTTTGTGAAAATAAAGACTCAAAATTCAACCAATGGTATGTTGACACCTCTCTGTCTTTTTGCTATAATGATCTTGTCTGAGGATATGGGAAGTACAACCATATTTGTAAGATAAAAAACGAAGAAAGGAGGCGAGTTATGTTCTGTTCTAAAAAAATCGGATATTTTTCTTTCGCCTCAAGGGTATCTTACTCCCACTAATAGGTTGGGAAACACCCTGCTCGGCAAAAGAAAGATCTCCAAAAAATCTGGGAGCGTTTGTCCCCTTGCAAACGCTCCCACCACAAAAGGAGATGTCAATGCTGAACACGGAAGAATTCGGTCGCAGGTTAGCAAATTTGCGACATCAATCGGGCAAAAAGCAACGCGAGGTTGCCGATGAACTCGGCGTTACGCCACAGGCAGTGTCAAAATGGGAGCGTGGACTTTCCTGCCCCGACATTTTGATGCTGGATGAGCTTTCCACATCGCTTGGTGTAACCATTACGGAGTTGTTTTTGGAAAGTGAAGCCCCTTGAGAAATGAGTCTTATGGTAGCACAAGCATCTATAAGACTCTTTTTCAATACACGGTTGAGTGAGATACAACCAACGCGTTATTGACTCTTCTTTACTTTCTTGTTATAATAAACACAGGAAATCATTTTTATTTTAGGAGGATTTATGAACAACTACAAGCATTTCATCAACTATTTCAAGCGCTCCGATAACATAGCTTCAACCGGTATGGGCTTGTTGGTGGCGGGCGGCATTCTGTTCCTTTTGGGATGGTACTTCTTCTGGCTCTTCTTTTACATTGGTATTCCTATGATTCCCGTTGGCTTGGCACTTTACATTTATGGGAGTAGCGGATCTGCAGACGAAAACGGGCTGAAGAAGGTCATCAAAGAAAACACCGATGCTATAACCTTTGAGGATGTCAAGGAATCTGTCGAATATCGCAAGCGTATGTCGAAAAATCCCACCGAGGAGACCTTTGGCGGACACGCTTTTAGTGACAACGTATTGATAAAAAAGGCGAAATCCGGAGCTATGGTTTCTTCCGAGTACGTCGCGGCAAAGATGCTGATTTTGAACGATGCACTCTATATTCGCTCTCGTTCTTTCTCTTTTGTATCGGATGAAAAACACGAAAGCGAGATAGAAATTCCCTTCTCTTTGATCGAAAAAATCGAGATCGAACGCCAAACTCAAAACTATCAAGTCGGCAAAAAAGAGCTCGTAGTAAAAACTTGTTCTTTTGTCATTACACACGAGGGTGTTCAAACACGCTTGCCGCGCAAGGATGACATTTACGCTGACGAATTGATTTTAACACTTAACCGTCTATTGAAAAACGCGTAAACAAATAACCGTCGTATTCAGCATACGACGGTTATTTTTTGTTTAGTAAAATGTTGCGACCTCTTGTGCGGGAGGTACAGCAAACTCGGTTTTGGTAACGTAAAGAACCGGGCCGGGGCCGCGATAGAGCTTGTGTTTTTCAACCTTGATGGTACCCGTCAGCGTTACCCAATCACGCGTTTTGAGGCTCGTTTTCTCCTGGAAAATGCAAACCAACGGATTGAATGCAATATCATCCACACAGCAGGTCATTACGTGTCTGCCGGCAAGAACGCTCTTGTCTCCCATTGAAGCGTCGGTAGCCACAATTCCCTTAAAACGTACGGTTTTGCCATTGTACTTTTCCATTTCTTCGGAAAGATCGCGATAGAACAGTGCGTAAAATTCATCCTCAATGTTGACAATATCAGCGTTCAAATCAAACGGAAGCGGATCTTCGATCTCGTCATATTCTACGTGTCCGTCGGGATAATCGTAAGTGATGGCAACACGGCGCGAAATACCGCGAATAACCTTGTGGATCTCCTCTTTATCGATAACGGCAGGCGTGCGATTGAGAACGATCATTTCGGCGTTCAAAAGCTTGTCTACCATAAGCTGACGCATATTGGTGTTGTAAGCAAGGAAGGTGTTGGCATCAGCAAACATCATTTCTTGATAGAGCGCCCAGTTGTCGGGCAGATTTTGGTAGAGCGTATTCAGCGACCACATACCGTTATATTCGATGATAACGCGGTCCAGGCGGTGCTTTGCGGCAAGCGAGGAAAGATATTCCTTTGTAATATCCTCTTCGTTCTCAATCGTTTCAAGGTAGACGTTCTTGCCCCAGAAGCGATCAAGTTCAAGCTCATCAATTCCTTCTTCGCATTGAATGATCAAGGTTTTTTCGCCGGAATTGAAGCGTTTATCTTCCATCGATTCTTGAATGATGTGCGTTTTGCCGCCCTCTAAAAATCCGGTAAACAGATAGACCGGCAATTGATTGATCATAGTCTTCTCCTTATTTCAGTTCAGTACCAAACAGCTCTTCGAGCGCGTGGCGGTCGAGCTTTGAACCAATGACGCAAAGTCTGCCTGTAATGGCTGCAGAACCCTCGCGCACATCTCCATCACCGGGAACGTAATCAAAGTGCAACCACTTACCGCACTTGCACTCAACAATGCCCTTTGCACGCAAAACAAAGCCGTACTTCTCATCAGAGAGAGCGGCAAGAATCCCCTCAAGCTCCTCTTTTCCGTACTTCTTGGTAGTTTCCGCACCAAAGCTGACAAACACTTCATCTGCGTGGTGGTGATGGTGATGATGTCCGTGCTCATGGTTATGATGATGGCAATCGCAATGCGGATCGTCGCATTCATGCTCATGATCGTGATGATGGTGATGATGTTCATGATGACATTCTTCGTCATCATGGTGATGGTGATGGTGACAATGGCAGTCGGGATCATCGCACTCATCCTCGTGATGGTGATGGTGAACATCAGCAGCCAGGCGTGCAAGCTCTTCTTCAATGGTATCGCGGCGCTCCATAGCGGCAAGCAGTTGTGCGCCGTCGAGAACATCCCAAGGTGTGGTGACAATGGTTGCTGTGGGGTTCTTTTCGCGCAGAAGCGCTACGGTCTCGGCAATCTTTTCATCATTTGCATTCTGTGTGTGAGAAAGAACAATACAGCCTGCATTCTCAATCTGGTCGTTGAAAAACTCACCAAAGTTTTTCATATACATCTTGCACTTTTTCACATCTGCAACAGTTGTAAAGCCATTGAGAAGAACATCTTTAGCGTCAAGATTTTGAACGGCACGAATAATATCCGAAAGCTTGCCAACACCCGAGGGCTCGATCAAAATGCGGTCAGGATGATACTCGTCAAGCACCTTTTGCAGAGCCTTGCCAAAGTCACCTACCAATGAGCAGCAAATGCAACCGCTGTTCATTTCAGTCACTTCAATGCCTGCATCCTGCATAAAGCCGCCGTCAATGCCGATTTCGCCAAATTCATTTTCAATCAATACGAGTTTTTCACCCGCGTAAGCTTCTTTTAAGAGTTTTTTAATAAGTGTTGTCTTTCCTGCCCCTAAAAAGCCGGAGAAAATATCGATTTTTGTCATTTTCATCTTCCTTTTTCATAAAAAATCATCACCTTTTATTATACATCGAAAACTACAAAAAGTCAACCACTCAAAAGAAAAAAAGAGAAACCTTCCGTAGAAGATTCCTCTTTTTATTATCTTACGAGATCAAAGACCGCGCTTAATGTAGGTGGTGTGCAGAATCTCGTGTGCCTTGTGGCTGTTGGGATGTCCGAAGAATTCATCGTACAGAACCTGAACAGCAAGGTTATCCTGCGAGGTACGCAGAGTTTCGTTAGCGTCATCGTTATAGAGAACGGCTGCACGAACTGCGCGCAGATCCATGTTCATACGAACAGAAGCGGGTTGAATGGGTTGACCGCCGCCGTTTACACAGCCGCCGGGACATCCCATAATCTCGATGAACTGAACATCGAGCTCGCCTGCCTTAACCATGTTAAGGAGCTTCTTTGCCATACCTGTGCTGGAAGCAACTGCTACGTTTACAGTAAGGTCACCCAGCTTGTAGGAAGCGGTCTTGATACCCTCGGTGCCACGAACTTCGGTGAAGTCGAGCTTTTCGAGCTTCTTGCCAAGGATCTTCTCTGCTGCATAACGCAGAGCAGCTTCCATAACGCCGCCGGTTGCGCCAAAGATAGCGCCTGCACTCGAACCGATTGCAAAAGGATCGTCAAACTTTTCGTCCTCGAGAGAACGGAAGTTGATGCCTGCCTTTTGAATCATTCTGCCAACCTCGCGGGTGGTGATTGCGTAGTCAACGTCGGGAACGCCTGCTGCGTTTTGATCCTGACGGCCTACCTCAAACTTCTTTGCGGTACAAGGAATAGCGGAAACCATAACGATATCCTTAGGATCCCAACCCATCTTTTGTGCGTAGTAGGTCTTAACAACTGCGCCAAACATTTGTTGAGGAGACTTGCAGGTAGAAAGGTTCTCGGTGTATTCCGGGAAGTAGTGCTCGCAGTACTTGATCAAACCGGGCGAGCAGGAGGTGATCATAGGAAGAACGCCATTGTTCTGGATTCTGCCAATGAGCTCGTTTGCTTCCTCAACGATGGTGAGGTCAGCGGTGAGGTTCATATCGTATACGCCATCAAAGCCGAGAGCCTTGAGAGCGGCAACCATCTTGCCCTCAACGTCAGTGCCGGGCTCGTAGCCGAAGCATTCGCCGAGCTGTGCACGAACGGAAGGAGCGGTGCAAATAACGGTGTGCTTGGTGGGATCTGCAAGAGCTGCAAATACGCCATCCGTGTCGTCTCTTTCGTAGAGAGCACCTACGGGACAAGCTACGATACATTGACCGCAGTTAATGCAGGAGGTAGCAGCCAGGGGTTGCTCAAATGCAGAGCCGATGTAGGTATCAAATCCGCGGTTGTTAGCGCCGATAACGCCGATCTCCTGTACCTTTGCACAGGTTGCTACGCAACGACGGCAAAGAATACACTTGTTGTTATCGCGGATGATGGGGGTCTTATCATCGATTGCATATTCGTTGGTCTCACCGTCAAAGCGAGAGAACTCTACGCCGTACTCACGGCAGAGGTTCTGCAATTCGCAGTTGGTAGAACGAACGCAAGAGAGGCACTTCTTATCGTGGTTGGAGAGCAACAGTTCAAGATTCATCTTGCGGGATGCAGCGATCTTGGGGGTGTTGGTCTTAATTTCCATACCCTCGGTGCAGGGGTAAACGCAAGCGGTTACCATTCTCCAAGGACCGAGTGCGGGACCGCGCATTTCAGCGATCTCGACGAGGCAGAGACGGCAAGCGCCGATCTCGTTGATATCTTTGAGGTAGCACAGCGTGGGAATATCAATGTGTGCTGCCTTTGCGGCTTCCAGAACCGTGGAACCCTTGGCAACGGAGTATTCCTTGCCATTTATTTTTACATTAATCATATCCATTGTCCACAATTCTCCTTTCATTAACCTTTGGAAATCGCCTTGAACTTACATGTGGGCATACATGCACCGCACTTTACGCACTTAGAAGTGTCGATCGTGAAGGATGCAAGCTTGTGACCGGGAGCCACATAGTCAGTTCTGGTGATAGCGCTTGCAGGACAGTTCTTAGCGCACATGCCACAGCCAATGCACTTATCGGGATCGATTGTGAAGCTGAGTAAGCTCTTGCATACGCCTGCGGGACATTTTTTATCAACAATGTGAGCAATATACTCTTCGCGGAAGTAGCGGAGAGTGGAAAGAACAGGGTTAGGAGCAGTTTGACCAAGACCGCAAAGAGATGCAGACTTGATGTAGTTGGAGAGCTCTTCGAGTCTGTCAAGATCCTCAAGCTCGCCCTTACCTGCAATGATCTTATCCAAGATCTCAAGCAGTCTCTTGGTACCAACGCGGCAAGGTGTGCACTTACCGCAGGATTCATCAACGGTAAAGTCAAGGAAGAAGCGTGCGATGTCAACCATGCAGTTATCTTCGTCCATAACGATCAGACCGCCGGAGCCCATCATAGAGCCGATCTCAAGCAGGTTGTCGTAGTCGATAGGAGTATCGATGAGATGTGCGGGAATGCACCCGCCGGAAGGTCCACCGGTTTGAGCTGCCTTGAACTTCTTGCCGTTCGGGATACCGCCGCCGATCTCTTCGATGATGTGACGCAGAGTTGTTCCCATAGGAACCTCTACAAGACCGGTGTTCTTGATCTTACCAAGTCGGATCGTAGCCATGTCGTTCTGTGAGCCAAGGAGTTGCTGAGCATGGTTGTCTTCCTAAGACCGCTTGGCCTCCGACTTGATCGTTATGGACGAAGATAACTGCATGGTTGACATCGCACGCTTCTTCCTTGACTTTACCGTTGATGAATCCTGCGGTAAGTGCACACCTTGCCGCGTT
>JAZNZC010000113.1:0-7240 GCA_045594745.1 Eubacteriales bacterium | reverse complement strand
TCCGACCAGGGAGCAGCGGCGCCGTAATCGCCCATGAACATGATATAGACGCGCAGTGTGTCCGCGCCAAACTCGTCCACCACGTTGAGGGGATCGACGACGTTGCCGCGGGACTTGGACATCTTCTGTCCGTCAGGACCGAGGATAAGACCCTGTGCGGTGCGCTTGGCGTAGGGCTCGGACGTGGGTACCACGCCGATATCATACAGGAATTTGTGCCAGAAACGGCTGTAAATCAGGTGGCGTGTCACGTGCTCCATACCGCCGTTGTACCAGTCGACGGGAAGCCAGTATTTCAGCTTCTCGGGGTCGGCAAGGCAATCGTCGTTGAGCGGATCGATATAGCGCAGGAAGTACCAGGACGAGCCCGCCCACTGGGGCATGGTGTCGGTTTCACGGCGCGCGTCGCCGCCACATTTGGGGCACTTGCACTTCACGTAGCTCTCGATCTTGGCGAGCGGAGATTCGCCGCCCTCACCGGGCTCAAAGTTCTCGACCACGGGCAGCTTGAGGGGCAGCTCCTCGTAAGGAACAGCCACCATACCACATTTGTTACAGTGCACGATCGGGATGGGCTCGCCCCAGTAGCGCTGACGGTTGAACGCCCAGTCCTTCATCTTGTACTGCACGCCCTCCTCGCCGATGCCCTTCTCTGCAAGCACGGCGATCATCTTGGCGATGGCATCTTTTTTGTTGGCGATGCCGTTGAGGAATTCGGAGTTGACCATCTCGCCGTCACCCGCATAGGCTTCCTTGGCGATATCGCCGCCCTTGATGACTTCGATAATGTCAAGTCCAAACTTCTTGGCGAACTCATAGTCACGCTCGTCGTGCGCGGGCACTGCCATGATGGCACCCGTGCCGTAACCCATCATCACGTAGTCGGAGATGTAGATCGGCACTTCCTTGCCCGTCAGAGGATGAATGGCGGACATTCCCTCTATACGCACACCCGTCTTGTTCTTGTTCATCTGGGTGCGCTCGAACTCGGTCTTCTTGGCACATTCCTCGCGGTAAGCGTCAAGGGCTTCGATGTTGGCGATCTTGTCTCTGTTTGCCTCGATAATGGGATGCTCGGGCGCGATAACCATAAAGGTAACGCCAAAGAGCGTATCGGGGCGTGTTGTATAGATGCGGAGCTGTTCATCAATTTCTTTGAGCGAGAAGTTGACGAATGCACCTGTGGATTTGCCAATCCAGTTGACCTGCTGTTGCTTGACGTTGGGAAGATAATCTACCTCTTCGAGTCCTTGCAAAAGCTTGTCGGCGTATTCGGTGATACGCAGATACCAAACAGTTTTGGATTTTTGCACGATAGCACTGTGGCAGATGTCGCATTCGCCGCCCTGCGAATCCTCGTTGGAAAGAACGACCTTACAGCTGGGGCAATAGTTGACCAACGCGTTATCACGGAAAACGAGTCCGTTTTCAAACATTTTGAGGAAGATCCATTGCGTCCAACGATAGTAATCTTCTTCGGTGGTATCTACTACGCGCGACCAGTCGAAAGAAAAACCAACTCGTTTGAGCTGAGATGTAAACTTTTCGATGTTGCGGTCGGTGACGATACGGGGATGGAGATTATCCTTGATGGCAGTGTTCTCGGTGGGAAGACCGTATGCATCAAAGCCTATAGGGAACAATACATTATATCCCTGCATACGTCTTTTGCGAGAGACGACCTCAAGACCGGAATATGCCTTGATGTGGCCAACGTGCATACCGTGTCCGCTGGGATACGGGAACTCGACAAGGTTGTAGTATTTGGGCTTGGAGCTGTTATCCTCTGCTTCAAAGGCGTGCTCCTCTTCCCATCTCTTTTGCCATTTGGGTTCAATTTGCTTAAAATCGTATTTCATATCTGTTCCTCCTTGTTGGCGGCCTCTGCAGCCTCGTCAATGCCAACAAAATGTATTTCCTCGGCGTCGCCGTAAAGTTTTTCAAGCTGATAAAAATCGCGCAAATCGCGGCTGAAGATGTGCACCATAACGTGTCCGTAGTCGATGACGATCCAGCCGTCGCTGTCTCTGCCCTCATAATGCAAGGGGTCAATGCCGCACAAAGAGAGCTTATATTCAACCTCGCCGCCAAGAGATTTGACGTGTGTGTTGGAGTTACCCGTTGCAATGACAAAATAGTCGGTGATGACGGTTTGGTCGTTAACACGGAGCACTTTGAGCTTGTATGCCTTCTTGGCATCCAGCACGTCAAAGATCGCGTGTGCCATCTCCTCGGATGTGGAATTGATGGTAATAGCGGGGATTTTTTCTTGCATTGTTTGATCCATTGTTTGTATGCTTCCTTTCAAATAGGGTTTAGACGAGCGGAAGTGCATTCTCCGCCGCCGTATAGACATTGTGAAATTGCGGATTTTGTGTGCGGTCAAAAAGTCCGTCTGCATCAAAATCCGAAAGATCGATGGGGGCTGTGGGATAGGTCAACTCGTTGATCTGTCGGCACGCACCCTCTCGGTTAAGAACGTAATACCATGCACCGCTATTTCCTCTGACGGCCTGACCTGCAAGCGTTTGCATTGGGACTTCATCGGGGTCACACTCGCGCAGGATAGTTCCTATGCGAATTGCCTCTCCTATACCGATGTCGGTCTGCACGCCAGTGAGTGACGCTCCCGCCAAGCGGAAATAGTCGGCAGGTTTCAAGTTATGGCAGCTTTGGGCAAAGGCACGCAAAAACAACTTTTGGGCATCAAGCCGACCAAGGTCTGCATTGACGTAGCCTGCACGATAGCGCACAAAGTGTTCAGCCGCCCGCCCGTCAAGATGCTGCTTCCCTGCCTCGAGCGAAATGTGCAGATCCTGTGCGGGATCGTGATATTCCATTTTTTGCGGCACGTCAACATCCACACCGCCAACGGCATCGACCATCTTGCAAAAAAGGTCAAGCTTGACGATGGCAAAGTGATGGATGGACACGCCAAGCGCGGACGAGAAAAAGTCCTTGATGCCACCCTCGCCTAAAACGGAGAGTGCACCGTTGATCTTTTTATAGTCTCTATCCGTATATTCCGCATAGGTGTCACGCGGAATTTGCAAGATCGATGTGTGCTTCTCAGCCTCGTTGATGCTGACGACAAGAATGCTATCGGCAAGCCCCGAGGCGCGGTCGCATCCCAAAAGCAGGATACGCGTAACACGTTCTTTTTGAAAAACCTCTGCGGTGGAGTCTGTTTCGGTCGGCTCTTGCGCACCCACGAAAAATGCCGTGGCACACAGGGCAAGACTCAGAAAAAGTCCGCAAAGTCTGATATAGTTTCTCATCCTTACACCTCTCTTTTTGATATGTAATGATGAGAGTTCTTTCAAGTTTTGTTATTTTATATCTCTCGCCGCCTCGACCAAAAGCTCGTTGCGTGCGCGGATGGTGTCCTCGTCGATGGGCGCCCCCTCTGCCAACAGATCCTTGAGCGTATGCTCATAGGAAAGCAGGAGCGTTGCGCGCAAATGGCGTTCTCGTTCTTCCTTGGTCATCAACTCTGGCTCGGCACCAAAGAAGTATCGGCGCAACAGCACGCAGGAAGAAAAGGTGCGGGAGTCGTCGATGTAGTCGGCAAGGTACAAAAGTTTTTCGGTAAGCGTCATCCCCGCGTGCCCTGTCGTGTGCCAACGCACCGCATCGATGATGATGGGATCGGCAAACTGCGGAAAATCGCGCACGATGCGCGCCGCCGCCGTTTTGGCGTGATAGGTTTTGGGAGAGAGCCGTTGTTCCTCATCTACGGGAATGTCGTAAGCCGCGCAGAGTGCTTCCTGTGCCTCGGGCGTAAGCTCCTTTGTCAGGTCGTGTAAGAGTGCCGCCGCGCGAAGCGGGATCGTATGTTCGGGGCAATACAGGGCGCACAACCGTGCGACCATCTCCTCAACCGCCGCCGTATGGGCAAAGCGCTTCGGAGACATACTGCCCTTGACCTCTGCTCGCAGAGTGTCAAGCATTTTTTCGGTGATCTTTATCATTATGCGCTACCTCTGCTTTTATCAAACGTATAAATGGTTGTCACGAATGTATTTTTCTACCGATGCGGGGATAAGGTGCGAAATGTCTTCCCCGTTTTTCAGCCGCTCGCGCACAAGGTTTGAGGAAAGCTCGATGGGCTCGGTGACGATGCGGCGCACGACCTTGCCATACTTTTCATTATACTCGGCAATTTTTTGAACGATCTTTTTGTCAAGTATCGCATCCTTTTCGCGGCGAATATAGACGGGATAGGAGAGCTTGAAAATCTCCTCGGGCTCGCGCCACTGATCAAGCGTGAGCATCATATCCGTTCCGCAAAGCAGAAAGAGTCGACGGTCATCGCCCGACAATTCGCGCAAGGTGTCAACGGTATAACTACGTCCGCCGCGGCGCATTTCAACATCGCTGACATATACCCCCTCAACATCCGAGAAAGCCAAGCGGCACATCTCGAGGCGGTGGGCAGCATCAACGGGAACGTCCATTTCCTTGTGCGGTGGAGTGGCTGTTGGAATTACATAGAGAAAATCCAGCCACATCTGCTCCATAAAAGCTTTTGCGGCGGCTATATGCCCGTTGTGTGGCGGCGAAAACGTGCCGCCGTAAATACCGATGCGTATCATTTTTTCGGCAACTCGATTACAGGCTTCTTTTCGGATGCGCGGTAGAGGACGATCTTGCGACCGACAACTGCTACGGGCTCGGCGCCAAGCTCGGCGGCAAGCTTTTGCAACAGATCGTAGGCATCCTCGCCGCTGTTTTCGAGAACGTTGAGCTTGATAAGCTCACGCGCCTCGAGCGCATCAGAAACGGTTTTGCACAAATTTTCGGTCAGTCCACCCTTGCCGATCTGCATAATGGTGGGCAGAGGGTTTGCAAGACTGCGAAGATAAGCTCTTTGCTTAGAAGTGATCATAAAAATCCTTTCGACGGGTTACGTTCCAGCCGTGCTGTGCGAGGATCTCAACGATCTCCTCGTCGATGGCGCAAACGAACCTGATAAACTGTTTTTGGTCAAGATAAATGTCAATGACGCCTACGTCCTCGCCAAGAGCGATGGAGTCTACGTCTTTTTGAGAAAGCTCCAGAGCGGGCTTTTCCTTCTCGTTGGAAAGAAGCACCATGTTGCTCTCGGTCAAAAGGAAGAACCCTTCGACCATTCCCCGCTTTGCCAAAAAGCGCACGGGAGCATCGATCAATACAGGGCGTCCGAGTGACTCCTTGAACCGCTTGTAGGGCAAGAGCTTGATATACAGAGCGAGGGGCAAAAGCACCGACGCAAGAAGCGCCACAGCGGCACCCGTGATAACGGCGTATCTCCAATCGATATTTGTGAAGATAGCCATAATTGCACCCACGATAACGCCAAAGCGAATGGCTGTGGCGCGGATAGTGGGAGCGGTAAAAAATTCGCTGAATTTCATATTTTTGTTGTTACAGATACTCTTTCAATTTTTTTGCAAATGCACGAATGGCGATGCCGCGGTGAGAGACCGAATGTTTTTCGGCGGGTGTGACCTCGGCAAAGGTTTTGCCAAACTGCGGGAAATAAAACAAGGGATCATAGCCAAAGCCGCCCGTGCCGTGATACTCGCGTAAAAGGATGCCACGGGACTCGCCGCGCACCACAAACTCGCGACCGTCGGGAAAGACACAGGCAACGGCACAAACGTATGCCCCACCGCGCGCCTCATCGGGTACATCACGAAGATTGTAAAGCAGGCATTGATTGTTGCCCTCATCATCGTGATCCCCTGCAAAATGACATTTTGCCGCATATCGTGCGGAATATACACCGGGCTCACCGCCAAGTGCATCGACGGTCAAACCGGAATCGTCGGCTACGCCGATGTATCCGCTACCTGCCGCAACGCGTGCTTTGATAAGCGCATTCTCTTCAAATGTGGTGCCGTCCTCTTCGATGTCGCCTGTGATACCGACGTCATCGAGAGAAAGCACTTCTACATCTGAGAGTAGTTCGGAAAGAAGCTGACGTAATTCCTCTATTTTCTTTTTGTTGCGGGATGCAAGAACGATTTTCACAACGGTTCTCCTTATTCAAACAGAGCCTTGACGAACTCGGCTTGGTCGAACTCCTGCATATCGTCAAGCTTCTCTCCCACGCCGATGAATTTGACGGGGATGTTCAGCTCGCGGCGAATGGAGATGACGATGCCGCCCTTGGCAGTTCCATCGAGCTTATTCAGGATAAGACCTGTAAGCTGTGCGGCATTCTTGAACTCCTTGGCTTGCAGGATAGCGTTCTGACCGGTGGTTGCATCAAGAACCAACAGATTCTCGCGAGAAACGCCGGGGAGCTCGCGGTCGATGACGCGGTTGATCTTAGCAAGCTCGTTCATCAGGTTTGTTTTGTTGTGCAGACGTCCTGCGGTGTCGATGATGAGAACGTCGGCCTTTTTATTCTTTGCCACGTGGCAAGCATCAAATACAACGGCGGCAGGATCACTGCCTTCGTTTTGACGAACAAGCTCGACCTTGGCGCGATCACACCATACCGCCAACTGATCGATGGCGGCGGCGCGGAATGTGTCGGCTGCGGCAACGATGACCTTTTTGCCCTCCTTGCGCAGTCTGTTTGCGATCTTACCGATGGACGTGGTTTTACCAACGCCGTTGACACCGATAACGAGGATGACAGAGGGAGAGGTTTCGAGCTTGAGGTCTTCCCCCTCACCGATCATACCCTCAAGAATTCTATGCAGGGTGGCGGTGACCTGTTCTTTTTCTTTCAGGCGACCGTCCTTGATCTGCTCGCGGAGTTCGTCAATGATATCCTCGGCGGCGTTAACACCAACGTCGGCACAGATGAGAATTTCTTCCAGTTCTTCAAGAAGGTCTTCATCGACCTTGACGAAGTTTTTGAGCAGGTCATCTATTTGTCCAAATATTGCGTTTTTGGTTTTGGTGAGCCCCTCGCGAACACGGCTCCAGAAGGATTTTTTCTCCTTTTTGCGTGTCTCCTCGGTCATAACCTCGGGCTCTTCTTCTGCTGCCTCGGCTTCTGCCTCAGCCTTTGCTTTGGCTTCTGCTTCAGCTTTTGCCTTTGCTTCTGCCTCAGCCTTTGCTTTGGCTTCTGCTTCAGCTTTTGCCTTTGCTTCTGCCTCGGCTTTTGCCTTGGCTTCCGCTTCGGCTTTTGCCTTGGCTTCCGCTTCAGCCTTTGCTTTGGCTTCTGCCTCGGCTTTTGCCTTTGCTTCTGCCTCGGCTTTTGCTTTGGCTTCTGCTTCAGCCTTTGCTTTGGCTTCTGCCT
>JAZNZC010000112.1:0-2496 GCA_045594745.1 Eubacteriales bacterium | reverse complement strand
CTCGGCATCGGTCTGCAGAAGTGCCGCCATCTGGTCGATGAACGAGCCCGTTCCGCCTGCGCAAACACCGTTCATGCGTTCCTCAAGACCGCCCGTAAAGTAGATGATCTTTGCGTCCTCGCCGCCAAGCTCGATGGCAACATCGGTCTGCGGCGCAACCTTTTTGAGTGCCGTTGCGACTGCCACTACCTCTTGAACAAATTCAATGCCAAGGGCTTTGCCGAGATTGATCGAGCCCGAGCCCGTGATCTTCACCTTCAGCGCGCAGTCGCCGAGGCTTTGGATCGCCTCACCCAAAA
Organism: Eubacteriales bacterium; assembly: GCA_045594745.1. GTDB lineage: Bacteria > Bacillota > Clostridia > Oscillospirales > CAG-272 > UMGS1865. The sequence goes on along the minus strand of JAZNZC010000112.1, from coordinate 2,197 downwards.
GAGAGGCGAGGGTCTCCTGGGTCTTCGCCATATGGCGTCTGTACTGTCCGTATATGACATTGTCCTCGGCATCCAGCACCACGAGCTTGACCGTCGTGGAACCGATGTCGATACCTGCTCTGTATTCCTTCAAAATTGTTTCTCCCATAAATTATCCTGTTATCTCAATATATAAATCCGCCTCCGAGGGCGCAAAAAACCAATGTAAACGCAACTGCGAACATATGACTGTCAAAGCGGTCGAGAATACCTCCGTGACCGGGCAAAAGATTTCCGAAATCCTTGACTCCCGCGATACGCTTAACGACAGACATACAAAGGTCGCCAAACTGTCCGACGACGGATACAAGCACCGACCAAATCAAAAGTGAAGTCGTGTCAAAATATAATATTTCATATTTATCGAGCAAAACAGCGGCAAGGGTGGCAACAAGCATCGTACAGATCACACCCCCAACTGCTCCCTCTACCGTTTTTTTCGGGCTGATCCTTGGGCATAGCTTGTGCGAACCGAACGCCTTGCCAAACAAAAGCGCAGCAATGTCTGTCACAAAGCAAGCCGTTACCGCAAAGGTCAGATAATAAAAGCCGTTGTCCCATTCACGCAAATACGGAACAGACTTGAACAGTAAAACGATAGCGATGCCAATCGCAATAGAATATTCTCCGCGAAGTCCCTCTATCTTATCCATATAGACCATCATCATAACAAACGTGAGAATTGCGATTGGTAAAACGAGCATCAATACGTATTCGTAGTTTGGGATCGGAAGGATCAGCAAGGCTGCCGATATGATTAAAGATATATAGATTGTCTGTGGCTTGTCCGTTCGACAAATGCGGTAAACCTCAAACAAAGCCAACATACACAAAATGATCGTTCCTGCATACAGAACGGCAGGAATGTGTGAAAAGAAAAGCCATAGGTAAACCAGTATGGCAATGATTGCACCGGTAATAGTTCTTATCAGCATGAGCTCTCCTTTCGTTTTATTTGGTTTCTATGGGATGATACATGATCTTCATTGACATATACGCCAAATATCTTTGCCGTCTCAGGTTGATCTCTCTGTTCTTGAAGACACCTATATCGACTGCCTCCCATAAAAGCACCCACGCCGCTATGTCGATTACCTCAGACCATACGGCGTTTTCTATTTGAAATGCCAACGCAAGGACAATAATTCCCGCAAGAGTCAGAATGGAAATGATGATTCTGTTGAGGTTCAGCTCTTTTTTGTTAGCAATATATTTTTCTGCGTAATATTCTTTGATTGCCGCCGCATACTCGGTTTTCTCGCCCTCATCGATGCAATTGCTGTGTATATGCAGAGCAAAGTGCTCGCGCGGAGATATGGAATGCGTGCTGTTTTCGATAAATTCGGCAACGTCCGTCGAAATAACGGGCGTTTCATTCGTGGAATAAACCGATAAAAAATCATCGTCGTTTTTTACCGTCATATCAATGATGACACATCCGTCCTCGTCTCTCTTATGACGTCGGTCGGATAGGCGTTCATTCACTTCTTTTTTTGTTTCACGAAAAGACGATTTCAAGCTATTTCACCTCGGCTTGTTTTGATAGATTTTCTTCTATTGTTTGACGCACCCGCTCTCCGATATCGGCAGTTTTCATTTTTTTGGTCACATCGCTCGGTATTACTTCCGCTACGTTCAGATACACATGGGAACACCGAAAGGGGTAATTTTTATGAATTTTTTCCGTTCCGCTGATCGTCAGCACTGCAATATCTGCATCTGCTTTCTGCGAGATGCGGAAGACACCATTGTGAAAAGGAAGCATCACACCATCCTTGGCTCTTGTTCCTTCGGGATATATTCCGATGGACACCTCTTGCTTTTGTAAAAGATTCGAGGCATGATTGATTGTCCCAATTGCTTTTCTCGCATTCTCACGGTCTATCGACATGAAGCAACATCTGCGGATGAGTCTGCCGAAAATGGGAATTTTGAAATTGCTTGCTTTGGACACGTATGAAATATTCCATTTGCGAAAGATGAACCACGTAATAATCGGATCAAAATTCGAGCGGTGGTTTCCGACAAACAAGAGGCGTTTTTCACTCGGAAGCTTATCCGTTCCGTCTACGTGTATTTTAACCCTCATAAACCAAAGGGCTATACCGCTCACAAGGTTCAAAATGAGGCGGTATAGCTTGCTGTCCTTTGTATATTC
>JAZNZC010000111.1:0-18632 GCA_045594745.1 Eubacteriales bacterium | reverse complement strand
GCTTGAAGGCAGAGAGCCGGGAAGTACGCCGCATACGCTCCTCGACTACTTCCCCGACGATTTTCTGATGATAGTGGACGAGTCTCACGTCATGCTCCCGCAGGTCAAGGGTATGAGCGGCGGAGACAGAGCAAGAAAGACGAATCTTATAGAGTACGGCTTCCGCCTGCCCTCTGCGTCGGATAACCGTCCCCTCAATTATGAGGAGTTCGAGGGTAAGATAACTCAGGCTATATTCGTCAGCGCTACGCCCGGACCGTACGAAAAAGAGAACTCGCAGAACACCGTCGAGCAGCTTATCCGCCCCACGGGGCTCGTCGATCCCGAGATCGAGATACGTCCAATAAACGGTCAGGTCGACGATCTTATGGGCGAGATAATGCTCCGCGCCGAGAAAAAGGAGAGAGTTCTGGTCACTACCTTGACTAAAAAGATGGCAGAGGACCTCACCGAATACTTTGAAGACAACAATATCAAGGTACGTTATATCCATCACAACGTAGATACTATGGAGCGTATGGAGATCATCCGCGACCTTCGCCTTGGCGTGTTTGACGTCCTTGTTGGTATCAACCTCTTGCGCGAGGGATTGGATATTCCCGAGGTCTCTCTCGTTGCCATCCTTGACGCCGATAAGGAAGGCTTTTTGCGCGCCGAACGTTCGCTTATTCAAACCATCGGACGAGCCGCGCGTAACGCTGAGGGCAAGGTCATTATGTACGCCGATACCGTTACACGCTCGATGCGCGCCGCCATTACAGAGACCAACCGCCGCCGTGAAATTCAAAACGCTTACAATAAGGCAAACGGCATCACTCCCAAAACCGTTGTTAAGGGCGTGCGCGATATTATTGAGGTTGGTTCCAAGGAAGAGGGCGGCATCCGAACCCGTGCAGGGCTTGCTGAAAAGGCGAGCCGCAAGCTCTCTAAGACCGAGCGCGAAAGGTTGATTGCCGAGATGACGGTTGAAATGAAAAAAGCGGCTCAACATCTCGAATTTGAGAAAGCCGCCTACCTGCGTGACGAGATCAAAAAACTGCGTGAGGGCAAGATCGATGCACCTCGAAGCAGCCGCAAAAATAGCTAAAAACGCTATACGTCCGCTAAATTCACAAAAAAACAGGAGATTTTTATGCCCAATCAAATCACCATCCGCGGTGTGCGGGTACACAATCTGAAAAATATAGATGTCGAAATTCCACGCGATAAGCTCGTGGTCGTTACGGGACTTTCGGGCTCGGGTAAATCCTCGCTCGCCTTTGACACCATCTACGCCGAGGGACACCGCCGCTTTGTCGAGTCGCTGTCGTCCTACGCGCGTATGTTCCTCGGTCAGCTTGATAAACCCGACATCGATTCCATCGAAGGGCTTTCGCCCGCCATTTCCATAGATCAAAAGACCACCTCGCGCAATCCGCGCTCCACGGTGGGCACGGTCACCGAAATTTACGACTACCTGCGTCTGCTTTATGCTCGCGTGGGTATTCCGCATTGCCCGATCTGCGGCAAGGAGATCCGTCAACAGACCGTCGACCAGATCATCGACCGCATCCTGACGTTCCCTGAGGGGGAACGCTTTATGGTGCTCGCCCCCGTTGTCAGAGCGCAAAAGGGTATGCATGAAAAGGTGTTCTCGGATGCGCGCAAGCGCGGATACGTCCGTGTGCGTGTCAATGGAAATATGTACGACCTCTCCGAGGAGATCAAGCTCGATAAAAACAAAAAGCATACCATCGATATCGTTGTAGACCGTCTTGTGATGCGCGAGGGAATCGCATCCCGCCTTTCCGACTCGGTCGAGAACGCACTTGGTGCGGCAGATGGGCACGTTACCATCGTTACCGTTCCGCGTGAGGGAGAACCCAAGGAGCTTGAATTTTCCCAAAACTACGCCTGCGAGGAGCACGGCATCTCCTTTGGCGAGCTCGAGCCGCGTATGTTTTCCTTTAATAATCCCGCAGGCGCGTGCGCGCATTGCGCGGGACTTGGCGAGATGCAGACCATTGCCGTCAATCGCATCATTCCCAACAAAAAAATCTCGCTTTCGCAAGGTGCAATCGCCGTTAACGGCTTCAAAACCTTGGAAGAAGAAAGCTGGAACGGGCCTCTCTTTGCCGCTGTTGGCAAACGCTTTGGCTTTGATATGGATACTCCCATTGAAAACTTTACCCCTGAACAGTATCAAATGCTCCTTTACGGAACAGGTGAAGAAAAATACGAAATTCATCGCTGGTTTGGCAGAGAAGACCATCATCAGCTTGTTAAGTTCGAGGGCATCGTCCCAATGATCGAGAACCGTATGAAGATGTACGGCAACGAGTATTACGCGCAGTTCATCGAGGAAGCACCTTGCCCCGAATGTCACGGACAGCGTCTTTCCGCAACCTCGCTTTCTGTAACGGTTGGCGGAAAGAACATCCACGAGCTTTGCTCGCTTTCTATTGTTGAAGCACTCGACTTTGTCAACGCCCTTAAACTGAATGAAACAGAAGCACAGATAGCAGGGGAGATCCTCAAGGAGATTCGCTCACGTCTTGGGTTCCTTGTCAGTGTGGGACTAAATTATCTCACGCTTTCCCGCAAAGCGGGAACACTTTCGGGCGGCGAGGCACAGCGCATTCGTCTCGCCACACAGATCGGCTCGGCACTCGTCGGCGTTCTGTACATTCTTGATGAGCCCAGCATCGGTTTGCATCAGCGCGATAATTCCAAGCTGATAGCCACCCTCAAACGCCTGCGCGACCTTGGTAATACAGTCATTGTCGTCGAGCACGACGAGGAGACGATGGAGAGTGCCGATTACATTCTCGATATCGGCCCCGGCGCGGGAATTCACGGCGGCGAAGTGATCGCTGCAGGCACGCCCGAGGAGATCATGAAGGATGAAAAATCCATCACAGGTGCGTATTTGTCGGGCAAAAAGAGCATTGCCATCCCCAAATACCGCCGCGAGGGCAACGGTGCATTCTTGCACATCAAGGGCGCGCGCCACAACAACCTCAAGAACATTGATGTCGATATTCCGCTTGGCCGTTTCGTTTGCATCACGGGTGTTTCGGGATCGGGCAAATCCTCGCTCATCAACGGCATTTTGTATCCCGTTTTGGCGGATAAGCTAAATCGTGCCATCACCTATCCCGGTAAGCACGACGAAATTACAGGCCTTGAGCATCTCGATAAAGTCATCGCCATAGACCAAAGCCCCATCGGGCGTATGCCAAGCTCCAACCCTGCAACCTACACGGGCGTGTTTACCGACATTCGCTCGCTCTTTGCCCAAACAAAGGATGCCAAAGCACGCGGCTACGGCCCGGGACGCTTCTCCTTTAACGTTAAGGGCGGCCGTTGCGAGGCGTGTGAGGGCGACGGCGTAAAGAAGATAGAAATGCATTTTCTGCCCGACGTTTACGTCACCTGCGACGTCTGCAAGGGCAAGAGATACAACCGCGACACCCTTGAGGTGCAATATAAAGGAAAGAACATTTTTGAGGTCCTCGATATGACGGTAGAGGAGGGCGTGCGCTTCTTTGATGGGCTTCCCGCCATCAGCCGCAAGCTTCAAACGCTCTATGACGTCGGCCTTGGATATATCAAGATCGGTCAGCCTGCCACCACCATTTCGGGTGGCGAGGCACAGCGCGTCAAGCTGGCAACCGAGCTTTCCAAGCGTGCTACGGGCAGAACTGTCTATATTTTGGACGAGCCCACCACAGGTCTGCACACCGCCGATGTTGCCAAGCTGCTTGAGGTTCTGCAAAGACTCTGCGATGCGGGCAACACGGTTATCGTTATTGAGCACAATCTCGACGTTATCAAATGTGCCGACTATGTCATTGACCTCGGCCCCGAGGGTGGAGACGGCGGCGGAACAGTTATTGCCACGGGAACACCCGAAGAGATCGCCGGCGTTGAGGAATCCCACACGGGAAAATACCTCAAGAAATATTTCAAATAACTGCAAAAGAGTGGGGGAGACGTATTTTGAATGCGTTTCCCCCCGATTTTTTTTGAAAAAAACAAAAAAATCAGAAAAAATTTTGCCAAACCTATTGACAACACCACTTTAGCGTGGTAAAATGGTAAAGCGTTAAAGCACACAAAAATCCACAAAAGGAGATTTTCATTATGAAGAAAATTATTTCACTCGCACTCGCACTTATTATGATGCTTGGCTGTGTTGCAGTATTCGCTTCCTGCAACAACCCAGAAGAAAACGGACTCAATTTTGGCAAGGAGCTGCTTTCGGTCGGCTCTCAGCTCGATGCTCTCAACGGCCTTGTCAAGGGCGACGCCGATATCGCTGTTATCGACTCGGTTATGGCAGGTTATTATATGAGCAGCGTTGATACGTTTAAGGATTATCAGGTCCTTTCCGGTGTTGTTCTTGCTGAAGAAAAGTATGGTATTGCCGCAAAGAAGGGCAATGCTGCACTTATTGGTAAGATCAACGAGGCTATGATCGCTCTTGCTGACACCGATTATAAGACGATTGCAACAGAGTACGGTCTTGCAACCGAAACGCTCATAACCGCTACTACTGCCAACCCCAATGCAGAAGCCACCGATGCATCTTGGAACAATGTCGTTTCCGCAAAGAAGCTCGTTATCGGTTACACTCTCTTCGCTCCCATCGCATATAAGGATGGCGACGGTGAAGATGCAGATCTGATAGGCTTTGATATCGACCTTGCAGAAGCAGTTGTTGCTTACCTCAATAATAAATATTCCGCAGAGATCGCAGTCGAATTTATCGTGATCGAATGGAACGAAAAGGAAGCAATGCTTGAAAACGGCTCGATTGACCTTGTTTGGAACGGTATGACAATTACCGACGAGCGTTTGGCTGAAATGGAAATTTCTGTTCCTTACCTTGCAAACAAGCAGGTTGCTGTTGTGAAAAAGGCAGATGCTGCAAAGTACGGTGCTAACAAAGATGAGTTCGTTAAGAACACCGCCGATGCCATTGTCATCGTTGAAAAAGGCTCTGCCGGTGAAGAGGTTGTAAAGCCCGTTGAATAATCGAAAAGGATAGATACTACATATGGATTTCTGGTCAATCATATATGACCTGTGCATGGGCTTCGGCATGACGCTGAAGCTCTTTGCACTTACACTCGTCATTGCTATTCCGTTGGGACTTTTGTTCTGTTTTTGCTCAATGTCCAAGTTCAAGCCGCTTTCTTGGCTGATGAAGGGCATCATTTGGATCGTGCGCGGCACGCCTCTGCTTTTGCAGTGTGTTATCGTTACCTTTATTCCGTCGGTACTCCTCAAGATCCCGAACAAGGATTTTGCCGCTATGTTGAATTTGGATAAGATGGCAGATCTGCAATTTATCTTTGTCCTTTTTGCGTTTTCTGTCAACTACGCTTGCTATTTCGCCGTTATTTTTGAGGGCGGTATCAAGAATATTCCAAAGGGACAGCGTGAGGCAGGGCAGGTTCTCGGTATGACCAAGCTGCAGATCTTCTTCCACGTCGTGCTTATGCAGGTCATCCGCAAGATCATGGCACCTATGAGCAACGAGGTCATCACGCTTGTCAAGGATACAGCTCTCGCGAGAGCACTCAGCATCACCGAAATTATTTTGGTGGCGTATGAAAAGGTCAATAAATATGCAGTGCTATCGCCTCTGTTCTATGCAGGTGCTTTCTATCTTGCGTTCAGCGGCATTCTAACGCTTCTGTTCCACTTGTTGGAAAAGAAGGTCTGCTACTACGAAGTTACATAAGGAGGCGCGTATGGAAGATCAAAAATACTTGGAAGTACGCGGTCTGTGCAAGAGCTTTGGCAATGTCAAGGTGCTCAAAGGAGTGGACTTTTCCCTCGGACGCGGTGAAATTTTAACTATTATCGGGTCATCGGGAAGCGGAAAAACCACGCTTTTGCGTTGCTTGAACTTTTTGGAGCTTGCCGATGCGGGTACGATTGCAGTAGCAGGAGAAGAGATTTTTGACGGAGAGACGTTCAAAAAAGGAAAAAAGAAAGACGCAGAACTGCGTGAAAAGCGTCTTCACTTTGGATTGGTATTCCAATCCTTCAACCTTTTTCCGCAATACACGGTGCTCAAAAACGTGATGCTTGCCCCCAAATTACTCAAAAAAGGGAGCAAGGAAGCGTTGGAAGAAAAGGCAAAAGAGCTCATTGCAAGCGTAGGACTTTCGGATAAGATCAACGCATACCCGTTTCAGCTTTCGGGCGGTCAACAGCAACGCGTATCCATTGCACGCGCATTGGCGCTCGAACCCGATATCCTCTGCTTCGACGAACCCACCTCGGCACTCGACCCCGAGCTTACAGTCGAGGTTTTGCGTGTTATCAAGAACCTCAAAAAAGAGGGCAAAACCATGGTCATCGTCACGCACGAAATGGAGTTTGCCCGCAATGTTTCCGATCGTGTCATTTATATGCGCGACGGCATTATTGAGGCACAGGGCACACCCGAGGAAGTGTTCGATAACCCCGAAAACGAGCACCTGCAGCAATTCCTTAATAGCGGAAAGGCGATTTGACAATCAATAAAAACGCAAAAAGCTCTTATAGAGGGCTTTTTGCGTTTTCCCAACAGAAATTATTCAAAAAAAGTGAAAAAATATGCAAAAAAATTTGCCAAACCTATTGACAAATTCAAAAATCAGGCGTATAATGTGTCAAAATAAATCACAAAGGAGGAGTAGCTATGTTCGCAAATAAGTTTTCTTATTACTTTTATTATTTTGCTAAGGGCTGCCCGACTTTTGTGAAATCCGAGATGTAAGATCAAATTTTACGATCGGAAACAAAAATACGGACAGTCCGCATCTGCTATGCTTTTGAAGCATAATGAGAGTGCGGATTTTTTCTTTTTTGAATTGTTGATGTCATTTTTCCTACAATCTACTTGACATCGCACACGCATGCGTGTATAATATAACTAACTATTTTTACTATCATTACGGACAAGCGAGGTTTTTATGGTAAACGAGAAGATGAGAGGACTCGGCGCGTGTCGCTCGGTCATTCGAGAATTGTTTGAATACGGCAAAAAGAGAAAGGCAGAGATCGGAGCCGAGAATGTTTTCGATTTCAGCATCGGTAACCCCAGCGTACCGTCTCCCGCCATTGTCAACGAGACTTTGACAAAGTTGATTTCGGAACGCGATGCCGTTTCTTTACACGGCTACACCAGCGCACAAGGTGATGCGGGTGTACGTGGGGCAATCGCCGAATACGTCGCAAATACGCACAAGGCAACCGTCGATCCCGACCTCATCTACCTCACCGTTGGTGCGGCGGCATCCTTGACCATCTCTCTTTCGGCTCTGACCGAAGCGGGGGATGAGGTCATTTTGCTCGCACCCTTCTTCCCGGAATATCGCGTATTTGTTGAGCGCAACGGTGCTGTTGCTGTTCCCGTGCTTTGCAATACAAAGACCTTCCAACCCGATCTTGAGGTAATCAAGGCGGCTATTACGCCCAAAACGCGCGCTATCATTGTTAATTCTCCCAATAACCCCACGGGTGCGGTGATGACACGCGAGAGCATCGAAGGCCTTGCCAAGCTTCTCACCGAAGCATCCGAAAAGAACGGACAACCCATCTACCTCATTGCCGACGAACCCTACCGCGAGCTCGTTTACGGCGACGTCGACGTGCCGTATCTGCCGCACTTTTATAAGAACACGCTGATTTGCTATTCGTTCAGCAAATCTCTCTCTCTTCCGGGCGAGCGCATCGGCTATATCCTCGTAAACCCTGAAGCAGAGGACGCAGTTGCGGTCTATCAAGCCGTTTGCGGAGCGGGCAGAGCACTCGGCTTTGTCTGCGCACCTGCACTGTTCCAATATATGATCCCCGCAGTCATCGGTAAGACCGCTGATATCTCCATCTACGACACCAACCGCCGTCTGCTCTCCGAGGCGCTGACCTCTTACGGCTATGAAGTAGTAAAGCCCGACGGTGCATTCTATCTTTTTGTCAAAGCGCTTGAGGAGGATGCAAATGCATTCTGCGAAAAGGCAAAAGAATTTGAACTTTTGCTCGTTGCAAGCGATAGCTTTGGATGTCCCGGATACGTACGCATCTCCTATTGCGTTACCACCGAGCAAATCAAAAAATCTCTGCCTGCTTTCAAAGCCTTGGCAGAATCCTATATGACGGAGAAGTAAAAGAAAATGTCCGATCAAAATAAAAATCTTTTGGAAGAAGCGCGTCGCGAGATCAATGAAGTTGATGCCCGGATGGCTGAGCTCTTCATTCGCCGTATGCGCGCCGCCGAAAAGGTAGCCGCTTATAAAAAGGAACACGCGCTTCCCATTCTTGATATCGCTCGCGAGGAGCAGGTAGTGCAAGCAAATGCAAAGCTTGTTGAGGATGAGACCTTGCGCGAGTATTATGTCAATTTCATACGCAACAATATGGCTGTCTCCCGCGCCTATCAGGCGCGTTTGATGGAGGGAATGCGTGTCGCGTATTGCGGAACAGAGGGCGCATTCGCTCACATCGCCGCAGGCAAAATGTTCCCGGGCTCGGTTCGTGTGCCTTACGGTGACTTTACAAGCGCTTATCGCGCTGTCGAAGCGGGGGAATGTGATGCCGCTATCCTGCCGGTGGAGAACAGCTACAACGGCGAGGTAGGGCAGGTGACCGATCTGCTTTTCTCGGGCTCTTTGTATGTGAGCGAAGTGCTGGATCTTGCCGTGTCGCACGATCTGTTGGTCGCGCCCGGCACACGCATTGAGGATATTCGCGAGGTGGTGAGCCATCCACAAGCACTCGCACAATGTGCCGAGTATATCCGCAACAACGGTTGGGGCACCGCTGAGTATTCCAATACCGCACTTGCCGCAAAATACGTAGCCGAGAAAAAGGACAAAAGCATTGCCGCCATTGCAAGCGAAGAGGCCGCCGAGGTCTTTGGTCTTGAGGTGTTGGCGCGCAATATCAATGCAAGTCGAAATAACACCACACGCTTTGCAGCACTTTCCCGTGTGGAGAGCCGCCGTCATTCCAAGCGGATGGGCGAGCACTTTATTCTGCTCTTTACCGTCAAGCACGAGGCAGGCGCGCTTGCCAAAGCGGTGGATATCATCGGTCGCTACGGCTTCAATATGCGCACACTGCGCTCACGCCCGATGAAGGATCTCTTGTGGCAATACTATTTCTATGTAGAGGCCGAGGGAGATGTTTACACCGAAGCAGGAGAATGGATGATGCGTGAGCTGGGACTGTTCTGTGACCGTCTCAAGCTTGCAGGCACATATTTCGTTGACAAAAGCAATTCCTAAAAACGATCGAAAGGAGAGAGAACAATGATATTAGATCTGAATTTGCCCACAGGCGGATATCCTATTTATATGGAGCGCGGAGCACTCGACCGCGCGAGTGAGTTGCTCTCTCTTGACCGCCGTGTGCTCGTTGTGACTGACAAAGGCGTGCCGCCCGAATATGCACAACGTATAGCGGCGCAATGCCGCGAGGCACACATTATAACCGTAGCCGAGGGAGAGGGAAGCAAGAGCCTTGCAACGCTCGAGATGCTTCTTGACACAATGCTGAAATCCGGCTTTAGGCGCACCGACTGCGTGGTTGCCGTCGGCGGTGGTGTTGTTGGCGACCTTTCGGGCTTTGCCGCATCTGTCTTTATGCGAGGCATCGATTTTTACAACATTCCCACTACGGTGCTCTCTCAGGTCGATTCTTCCATCGGCGGCAAGGTAGCCGTCAATTTTGGAGGAGTGAAGAATATCGTTGGCGCTTTTTGGCAGCCTCGCGCGGTCATCATCGACCCCGATGTTCTTTCTACGCTTCCCGATAGACAGATCGCAAACGGACTTGCCGAAGCCGTCAAAATGGCACTGACTTCTGATGCCGAGCTTTTTGAAATCTTTAAGCGCGGCGAAGCATTGAAGAATATTGATACCGTTATTGAATGCTCGCTCCGCATCAAAAAAGCAGTTGTCGAAGAGGACGAAAAGGAAAGCGGACTGCGCCGCATCCTCAACTTCGGTCACACGCTCGGTCACGGTATTGAGGGGGAGAGCTTTGGCAAGCTTTACCACGGTGAATGCGTGGCTCTCGGAATGATCCCAATGTGCGCGCCCGACGTGCGCGCGCGCTTGATCGCCGTTTTGCAATCTCTCGGACTCCCGACAAAAATTGAGGGAGATCTTGAAACTGTTTTGCGCCTTACAGCGCACGATAAAAAATGCGAGGGGGCATCGGTCAACGTAGTATTCGTTGATGCCGTCGGCTCTTACCGCATCGAAAAAATGCCGCTTACGGATTGGCAAGCCTATATCCGCGAGCAGATAGGAGGATGAGGCAATGAAAAATACGTTTGGACAAAGCGTAGCCGTCACGCTCTTTGGCGAGAGCCACGGCGAATATATCGGCGCGGTGCTTGACGGAATGGCACCCGGACTTGTCATTGATGAAGCCTTTATCCGCCACCAGCTTTCTCTGCGCCGTCCGCAGGGCAAGATCTCTACAGCTCGCGTAGAGGCCGACGAATTTCGCATCGTCAGCGGCGTGTTTGAGGGAAAAACAACGGGCACACCGCTCTCTATCCTTATTCCAAACACCAATACACGCTCCCAAGACTATACCCGTAGTCTGCCGCGTCCCGGTCACGCCGACTATACGGCAGAGTGTAAATATCACGGCTATCAGGATCATCGCGGCGGCGGACATTTCTCAGGCCGCATCACAGCAGCCTTGGTGGCCGCAGGCGCTATCGCGATTTCCGCATTGCGACAGAACGGCATCCTGATCGGCACGCATATCTCTCGTATTTCCGATATCTGTGACCGTTCATTTGACTCCTACGAATCCGATATTGAAACCTTGGCAGACCTGTCTTTCCCCGTACTCGATCCTGCAAAAGCAGACCTGATGCGCGCCTGCATTGAGGATGCCGCAAGAGAAGGGGACAGTGTTGGCGGCATTTTGGAGAGCGCTGTTATAGGACTCCCCGCAGGCATTGGCGAGCCTTGGTTCGATACCGTTGAGGGAATGCTCTCTCACGCACTTTTCTCTGTTCCTGCCATCAAAGGCGTGGAATTTGGCACGGGCTTTGGTATGGCAGATCTGCGCGGCAGTCAAGCCAACGACGGTTTGCGTATGCAAAACGGACGCGTGGTAACCACAACCAACCACAACGGCGGCATCAACGGCGGCATTACAAACGGAATGCCCGTTATCTTCCGCTGTGCGGTCAAGCCTACGCCCTCGATCTTCCAAGAGCAAGAGAGTGTAGACCTGAGCAGCGGTCAGAATGCAACCCTTGCCCTCAAGGGCAGACATGACCCTGCCATTATCCACCGCGCCCGCGTGGTCGTGGATAGCGTAACGGCACTTGTTCTCTGCGACCTGCTCGCACTCCGCTTCGGAACGGATTTTCCGAAATAAATTCAAGAGAGAAAACAAAAAGGAAGGAGGTCACCAATATGCAGTACGGTCTGATCGGAGAAAAACTTGGGCATAGCTTTTCAAAAGAGATCCATACTATGCTCAAAAGCAATCCCTACACGCTTGTGGAACTTTCCCACGACCAGATCGAGGCGTTTTTTGTGGAGAAAGATTTTTCTGCCATCAACGTGACCATTCCTTACAAAACCATAGTTATCCCATACCTTTCGCATATCAGCGAGCAGGCAAAAGAGATTGGCGCGGTCAATACCGTCGTCAATCGTGGGGGAGAGCTGTGGGGATATAACACCGATTTTTACGGCCTGCAAGCTCTCATCGGGCACGCAGGCATTACACTCAAAGATAGAAAAGTTGCCATTCTCGGCACGGGAGGAACGTCAAAAACAGCTCGCGCGGTCGCCAAATTTCTTGGTGCGAGAGAACTACTTACCGTCAGCCGCAAAGCCGGAGAGGGTGTCATTACCTATGCCGATTTGGCGACTGATCACACCGACGTTGAAGTTCTTATCAACACCACCCCTGTGGGGATGTACCCGAATACCGAGGCAACACCCGTTGATATTTCGATTTTTCCAAAGCTTTCGGGGGTTATCGATGCCATTTACAATCCGCTTTGCACACAACTGATCTTGGATGCAAAAAAGCGCGACATCAAAGCCGAGGGGGGACTGTATATGCTGGTCGCCCAAGCGGTGCGCGCATCCGAGCTCTTCCTCGATTGCACTTATGAAGAGGGCACAACCGAGAATATTTATCAAACACTCTTGCAAGAGACTGAAAACATCGTTCTTTCGGGTATGCCGGGTGCAGGAAAGAGCACCGTTGGCAAGCTTTTGGCACAAGATTTGGGACGGGCATTTTTCGATCTTGACGAAGAGATCGTCCGTGTAGCAGAGCGTTCCATCCCCGAAATTTTTGCCACCGATGGAGAGACCGCCTTCCGCGATCTTGAAACGCGCGTTCTATGTGAGGTCCTTGCAAATAAAAAGAGCATTGTCCTTGCTACGGGCGGCGGTGCGATCCTACGCGACGAAAATATCGATCTTTTACATCGCAACGGAAAGATCTATTTTATCGACCGACCGCTAAAGGCACTGATTCCCACTACCGACCGACCGTTGGCTTCCTCGGCAGAGGCGATTCGCCGCCGCTATGAGGAACGCTACGACCGCTACTGTCAGACTGCCGATTGCCGCATCGATGGCGACGGAAGTGTTGCCGAGGTGGCAGAGCGCATCAGAAAGGATTTTGAAAGTCTATGAAATTATATATCATCAACGGTCCTAACCTCAACTTTTTGGGCATCCGCGAGCCGGCGCATTACGGGAGAACCACATACGAGGAGCTTCTCGAAATGATCCGCGCGCACGCCGCCGAATGTGGCATAGAGGTAGAGTGTTACCAATCCAATCACGAGGGCGACCTTGTGGATAAAATACAGGAAGCATATTACAAGGGTGTGGATGGCATCGTCATCAACCCCGGTGCCTATACCCACACAAGCATTGCACTTCTCGATGCTGTCAAATCTGTCGGGATTCCCACGGTTGAGGTGCATATTTCCAAAGTAGAGGAAAGAGAAGATTTCCGCCAAGTCAGCTACATCCGTGCTGCTTGTATCAAAACCATTACTGGGCAAGGCACGGCAGGATATCTTTTGGCAATGGATTTTCTCTGTGAATATCTCTCAAAAGGAGAGAACAAATGAACATCCGCATCTATCCGTCGCGCGCACACGGGAGCGTGAGCGCTCCGCCATCCAAGAGTATGGCACACCGCTGGCTTCTCTGTGCCGCCTTGTCGCGGGGAGAGAGTCGCGTTTGCGGTGTCTCCGATTGCGAGGATGTTAGGGCAACACTCGATTGCTTGCGCGCGCTGGGCGCAGAATGTCAAATTGATAATGACACAGTCATTGTCAAAGGCACCGATCTTACAAAAGCATCAAGTGCTACCTTGCCTTGCCGAGAAAGCGGCAGCACAATGCGCTTTTTCTTGCCCTTGTGCTTGCTTTCGGGCAAAGAGATCACCCTCGTTGGCGCACCATCCCTTTTGCGCCGCCCGATGACAGTTTATCAAAACCTTTGCCGCGAGCACAATTTGTTCTTTGAACAAAACGAGTGCGGCATCACCGTAAAAGGTCCGCTTACGGCAGGGGATTACACGCTCCCCGGCAACGTCAGCAGTCAGTTTATCAGCGGTATGCTGTTCGCCCTGACACAGGTTGAGGGCGAGAGTATTTTGCACATTCTGCCGCCCTTTGAGAGCCGCTCCTATGTGCTCCTTACCTTGCAAACACTCTCGGCATTTGGTGCCGATATTGTATGGCTCGACGACCTTACCCTGCGTATTTGCGGCGGCAAGCCGATGAAAGCGCAGGATGTCACCGTTGAAGGTGACTGGTCAAACGCCGCATTTCTTTCCGCATTCAATGTTCTTGGCGGAGAGGTGAAAGTGGAAGGCTTGAACTCCGCATCCCTGCAGGGAGACCGCGTTTATGTTGAACACTTTGAAAGCCTCGGGAAGGGGGTTGCCACCATATCCGTGGCAGATTGTCCCGACCTTGCCCCCATTCTGTTCGCCCTTGCGGCAAGAGGGCAAGGAGCACGCTTTACCGATACGCGCCGTCTTGTTATCAAGGAGAGCAACCGCGCCGAGGCGATGGCTACGGAGCTTCGCAAATTCGGCACGACAGTTGATGTGCGCGAAAACGAGGTCATTGTTGCTCCCACCGATTTTCACGCTCCCATCGCCCCCCTTTTGGGACACAACGATCACCGCATCGTAATGTCACTTGCCATTCTCGCAACTCTGACGGGCGGCGTGATCGAGGGAACCGAAGCCGTTGCCAAGAGCTTTCCCGACTTTTTCGAGCGCATCACCTCGCTCGGCATCAAAATAGAAGAAATTACCCAATAAAGGAACAACCCCAATGAAAACCCTTACAGAAGATACCAAGATCCTTATTGTGGGCTTGGGCGTTATCGGTGGCAGCTATGCACGCGCCCTCTGCCGCCAAGGTTATCATGTTCGCTGTATTACAAAAGAGCAAAAGGATATTGACTATGCGCTCTCGCTCGGAATGATCGAAGCGGGAAGCACTGAGGTCACAAAAGAGATGATCGAATGGGCAGATCTTATTGTTTTTGCGCTGTATCCCCACATCTTCGTTGAGTGGATCAAAGAGCACCAACACCTGTTTTGTGCAGGTACGCTCATTACCGATGTGACCGGTGTTAAAAGCCGTATCGTTGACGAGGTGCAAAGCATCCTGCGTCCCGATGTCGAGTTTATCGCGGCGCACCCTATGGCAGGGCGTGAGAGTAGCGGTGTAGAATATAGCGACGATCGCGTATTCATCGGTGCTAACTACATCATTACCCCCACCGAGCGCAACACTCCCGAGGCTATTGAGATCTGCCGCGCCCTCGGCGAGGTGCTGGGGTTTGCCCGCATCTCACAGCTTTCTCCCGAAGAGCACGACCGCATGATCGCCTTTCTTTCACAGCTCACACACTGTATTGCAGTCACACTGATGACCTGCAACGAAACGCCTATGATGGAGCAATACACCGGCGACTCCTTCCGTGACCTGACGCGTATCGCAAAGATCAACGATCTGATGTGGTCGGAGCTTTTCCTGCTCAACCGCGATGCATTGCTTGAGCAGATGGACGCCTTTGCCGACGAGTTCGACCGCTTCCGCACGCTTTTGAGAGCGGGGGATAGCGACGGAATGCGCGAGATGATGCGCCGCGCCACCGCACGCCGAATGCTTTTCGACAAACCACAAAAATCAAACTGAAAATAAAAACTCGCATATACCCGAAAGGAAACCACCGTTATGAATATGGAATTTTACCGCAAGCTCCCCATTCCAAAGGATATCAAAGAGGAATATCCCGTCTCTGCCGCTCTCAAGGCTACGAGAGACGCATCTGTCCGGGAGCTGAAGAAAATATTTGAAGGAAAAAGTGATAAATTCGTTCTTGTTATCGGCCCTTGCTCGGCAGACCGCGAGGATGCCGTCATCGACTATATCTCCCGCCTGCGTACCGTTCAGGATAAGGTTGCCGATAAGATCATGATCGTTCCGCGCATTTACACCAACAAGCCCCGCACCACGGGAGAAGGGTATAAGGGAATGCTGCATCAGCCCGATCCCAATGCCGAGCCCGATCTGCTCAAAGGCATTATTGCTATCCGTCGTTTGCATCTGCGCGCCCTTTCCGAAACGGGCTTTGGCTGTGCCGATGAAATGCTTTATCCCGAAAACCACCGTTACCTCTCCGACCTGCTCACCTACGTAGCCGTCGGCGCACGCTCGGTTGAGGATCAACAGCACCGCCTGACGGCAAGCGGTCTCGATATTCCCGTTGGCATGAAGAACCCGACCTGCGGTGACCTTACCGTTATGATGAACTCCGTTAAAGCGGCGCAGAGCTCGCATATGTTCCTCTACCGCGGTTGGGAGGTCAAGAGCGCAGGCAACCCCCACGCACACGCGATCCTGCGCGGATACGTGGATACCAAGGGGCAGAGCGCACCCAACTATCACTATGAGAACTTGATTACTTTGGCAGATATGTACGCTAAGAGCGGCTTGCAAAACCCTGCCGTTATCGTCGATACCAACCACGCAAACTCGGGCAAGCAATGCCTCGAGCAGGTTCGCATTGCCAAAGAGGTCCTGCACGCCTGCCGCCATTCGGCTGACGTCAAAAAGCTCGTCAAGGGCTTGATGATCGAAAGCTATATCGAGGACGGCGCACAAAAGATCGGTCCCGAAGAGGTCTACGGCAAGTCTATCACCGACCCCTGCCTTGGCTGGGAAAAGACCGAACGCCTTATTTACGACATCGCAGATGTACTTTGATAAATCCTTTAATGAAAGGAAGATATTATGAGCAATTATAAAATTGAAACCAAATGTGTGCAGGGCGGCTACACGCCCGGCAACGGCGAACCCCGTCAGATCCCGATCGTACAGAGCACGACCTTTCACTATGACACCAGCGAGGATATGGCAAAGCTCTTTGACCTCGAAGCATCGGGCTACTTCTATTCTCGCCTGCAAAACCCCACCTGCGACACCGTTGCAGCCAAGATCTGTGAGCTTGAGGGTGGAACTGCCGCAATGCTGACCTCGTCCGGTCAGGCGGCAAACTTCTATGCCGTATTCAATATTGCAACCTGCGGCGACCACGTTGTATCGGCTTCCACCATCTACGGCGGAACCTTCAACCTTTTTGCCGTCACGATGAAGAAGATGGGCATTGACTTCACCTTTGTTTCTCCCGACTGTACCGAGGAAGAATTGGCGGCGGCCTTCCGTCCCAACACCAAGGCTGTGTTTGGCGAGACCATTGCAACCCCCGCGCTCACCGTTCTCGATATCGAAAAGTTTGCCAAAGCGGCGCACGCACACGGTGTTCCGCTGATTATCGATAATACCTTTGCAACTCCCATCAACTGCCGTCCTTTCGAGTGGGGAGCTGATATCGTTACGCACTCCACCACCAAGTATATGGACGGTCACGGCGCGGCTGTCGGCGGATGCATCATTGACTCGGGCAAGTTTGATTGGATGGCGCATAAAGAAAAATTCCCCGGCCTCTGCACCCCCGATGATAGCTACCACGGCATCGTCTACGCCGAAAAGTTCGGGCAGGGTGGGGCATTCATTACCAAAGCCACCGCACAACTGATGCGTGACTTCGGTTCTACCCCCGCACCGCAAAGCGCTTTCTTGCTCAATCTTGGTCTTGAAAGCCTGCACGTCCGTATGGAGCGTCACTGTGCTAACGGTCTGGCCGTTGCAACCTTCCTCAAAAACCATCCCAATGTAACGTGGGTGACTTATGCAGGCCTTGAGGGTGACAAATACTACGCTCTCGCCCAAAAGTATATGCCCAAGGGAACCTGCGGCGTTGTCAGCTTTGGCGTCAAGGGCGGCAGAGCGGCGGCAGAAAAGTTTATGAAGCACCTGAAGGTTGCCGCAATCGAGACGCACGTTGCCGATGCACGCACCTGTTGTTTGCACCCCGCAAGTGCAACCCACCGTCAGATGAGCGATGAGGAGCTTCTCGCGGCAGGTGTTTCGGGAGATCTCGTCCGCTATTCCTGCGGACTTGAGAATGCCGACGATCTGATCGCCGATCTCAAGCAAGCGCTTGAATCTATCTGATTTCTTATTTACAGTACACACGAAGGAGTAGGACAGAATGCCTATCAAAATTCCCAATCAACTTCCTGCAACACAGACGCTGGCCGAAGAGAACATCTTTGTCATGACAGATGCGCGCGCTGTCTCGCAGGATATCCGTCCCTTGCAGATTCTGCTGTTGAATCTGATGCCCACCAAGATCGATACCGAAACACAGCTCTCTCGACTTTTGGGCAACACCCCCTTGCAGGTCGAGATGACGCTGATGCATACGAGCTCTCACAAATCCAAAAACACTTCACAGGAGCATCTTTTGGCTTTCTATACCACATTCGATCAGGTCAAGGACCGATACTTCGACGGCCTCGTTATCACGGGCGCACCCGTTGAATTGTTGGAATTTGAAGAGGTAGAATATTGGGACGAGCTTTGCGAGATCATGGAGTGGAGCACCACGCACGTGCATAGTACCTTCCACATCTGCTGGGGCGCGCAAGCGGGACTTTACTATCACTTTGGCGTGAAGAAAAAGGCGTTGGACAAAAAGATGTTCGGCGTATTTCCGCACGTTGCCGACTATAAGCGTTCCATGCTTTTCCGCGGCTTTGACGATGTCTTTATGGTGCCGCACTCTCGCCACACCACTATCGATCGTGAGGATCTTGAAAAGATCCCGGGGCTGAAAATTCTGGCATCCTCGCCTGAGGCGGGTGTTTTTGCGCTCTCGACCAAGAAGGGAAGACAGATCTTTATCACCGGTCATCCCGAGTACGATGCTGAAACCTTGGGACGTGAATATTGGCGCGATGTCAACGCGGGCAAGCCGATTGAGATCCCAAAGAATTACTATCCCGACAACGACCCACAGAAAAATCCCGTTTCTACGTGGCGTTCCTCTGCAAATCTCCTCTATTGCAACTGGCTCAACTACTTCGTCTATCAGACCACGCCTTTCGATTTGCAAAAGATCAAGGAAGCACACGCCGCAACCGAGGAACCTGTTTGATTTTTTGAAAGTGCTTTACAGCCCTATACAAGCAGAGAACGCTCCTGCATTGCA
>JAZNZC010000110.1:0-21549 GCA_045594745.1 Eubacteriales bacterium | reverse complement strand
AGTCAACCTTTGTCTCGGTTTCAAACACGAGTTTGGTCTTATCGGGGAAAGATTTGAAGCCCTGCATTTCCAATGACTTTAAGTACACTGTCACATCCTCCTAAACCGTTTTTTGAGAGTATGGATGCACAAGACATTCCTCTGCACTCTCACAAGCGACTACGCGACAAACGGTTGCTCCCGTTTCGCGTTGTAATTTTTCAATGTTGCGTCGGTGTTGACCGACGGTTGCGGAGAGCTCCCGTTTTGGAACCTCCAAAATAATACTCTGCCCCGCAAACCCTGACGCCAACACACTTTCTTTCACCTTTTGGTAAAGACATTCCCCAAGGATCATTTCGCCAAGGGCGGGATGATTGGGGCCTGCGTATACGGCATCGGGCGAGGTCAGACTTTCAGTAGCGCACAATCCTACACGTATGCACGGGAGCGCGCGCGCGCGAAAGAGTTGCAACACGGGTGCGGTACGCTCGACGGCCTCATCGACCGAGAGCGGCGTATACGCTCCG
Organism: Eubacteriales bacterium; assembly: GCA_045594745.1. Classification (GTDB taxonomy): domain Bacteria; phylum Bacillota; class Clostridia; order Oscillospirales; family CAG-272; genus UMGS1865. Next base: position 21,040 of record JAZNZC010000110.1, on the reverse strand, counting down.
TGTTGTGCCATTTCGCAAAGCGGGGTATCGTAAAAAACGACTGTGGGATAGATCCGCACAGCGGATGCCCCCATATCACATATTTTTTGGGCGGTTTTGATCTCGCTCTCGGGGCTGGCGCCGGGGAGTCCGATCATCATTTGCCCTACAAGCGAGAATCCTGCCTCCACTACGGCGCGGCAAGCGCGCTCGGCATCCGCGACGGTATGCCCGCGGCGGCAAGCCAAAAGAACGGCATCATCCATACTCTGTAAACCAAGTTCGATAGTTCCCACCGAATAGCGCGAGAGAATGGATAAGATCTCATCGTTGATGTAGTCGGGTCTTGTGGAGAGGCGAATGGATTTTACTATGCCTTCTTTGACGTATTCTTGTGCCAAATCCAACAGGCGGCACATAAGGCCTCTGTCAATGCCCGTAAAGGAACCGCCGAAAAAGGCGATCTCGGCTTCATCCTCGGGGCGCAGAGTCGACAAAACCTGCTCGATTTCGTCCCGTACATTCGTCTCGGAGAATTCTTGATGCTCGGAGATCGAGCGTTGATTGCAAAACACGCACTGGTTGGGACAGCCCAGGTGCGGAATGAAAACAGGAATATTAACGTGGCGCATATCAGATAAGCCCGAATAGCGAGAGTGCTGCCTTTGCGGCTGCTTGCTCTGCCGCCTTTTTGGAGTGCCCCTTACCGCTGCCGATGCAGTTTGCGCCCAAGTAAAGGTCTACCGTAAAGGTCTTGTTGTGGTCGGGACCGCTCTCCCCTACGAGGCGATATTCAAGCACTTCTTTTTGCTCGCGGTCTTGTTGGATAAATTCCTGCAAGCGCGATTTGCTGTCAATGCGCACGTCTCCCATCTCGGGAAGAGCATCGATGGCAGATTTGACAAGCGGCAAAAGGAATGATGCCACCGCCTGCATACCGTCCTCGGCACCTGCGTCAAGATAGATTGCCGCAAGGAGTGCTTCAAAAGCGTCTGCCAAAATGGCAGGCTTTTCTGCTCCCCCATTTTGTGCCTCGCCGCGACCGAGCAGAAGAAATTCGCCAAGCCCGATCTTTTCGGCAAAGGATGCAAGGGCTGCCTCGCAGACCACCGCCGAGCGGATGCGCGTCAGTGTTCCCTCGGGATATTCGGAAAAATGTGTGTAAAGATAGTTACTGACCACCAAGGAGAGTACGGAATCTCCCAAAAACTCCAACCGCTCGTTGCAAAGCAGATGGTGATTGCGCGCGCCTGTCTCGTTGGAATAAGACGAATGTGTAATTGCACGTTCCAAATAACTGACATTGCCAAAGCGATGGCCAATGCGTTCTTGCAAAGCATCCAGAGAAATAGCCATATTGCACCTCCTTGTTCGAATTTTTGTTTTTGTTAGAGCGCAGCAACCGTCTCGTCGATGATGGCGAGTGCACGCTCTGCGAGCTTTTCATTTTTTGCGGCCTTGCCGCCCTTAACACGGTAGCCAAGGGGATTGACAATGCCAAAGTTTGCGTTCATAGGCGCAAAGTCGCCCACGCCGCCGTGGCTGACGTATCCTGCCATAGCTCCCAGCATCGTCTCCTCGGGGAGCGTCAGCTTGTCCTGGCCGAGCGCGCGTTTTGCCGCGTTGATGCCGGCAAGAAGTCCGCTACCTGCCGACTCGACGTATCCCTCAACACCCGTCATTTGTCCTGCAAAAAAGACATCGGGGCGCGTGTTCATAGCGTAGGTATTGTCGAGCAGTCCGGGAGAGTTGAGATAGGTGTTGCGGTGCATCACGCCGTAGCGCAAGAACTCTGCATTTTCAAGCCCGGGGATCATACGGAACACTCTTCTCTGCTCCGGAAAAGTCAGATGCGTTTGGAAGCCGACAAGGTTGAACATCGTTCCCTCGCGGTTCTCTTTGCGAAGCTGAACGACAGCGTAGAATTCTTCGCCTACGCGCGGATCGATCAGCCCTACGGGCTTCAGAGGTCCGTAACGCAAGGTATCATAACCTCTCTTCGCCATGACCTCAACAGGCATACAACCCTCGAAAACCTTGACGTTCTTTTGGCTTTCCTTGTCAAACTCCTTGAGTTGGGCTTCCTCTGCCGTTGTGAGGGCTTGCCAAAAGGCATCATATTGCTCTTTGTTCATCGGACAGTTGATATAGTCCGCGTCTCCCTTGTCGTAGCGGGATGCGAAAAAGGCAACGTCCATATTGATGGTGGCGGCATCGACGATGGGGGCGGCTGCGTCAAAGAAATGCAGATTGCCACAGCCGAGCTCGCCTGTAATAAAGTTCGCCATTGCATCCGAGGTCAGGGGTCCCGTGGCGATTACGGTGACAATCCCCTCCTCGAGCGAGGATACCTCTTCTTCAACCACCTCAATATTGGGATGGTTGCGGATGCGATCGGTGATATATTGCGAAAATTTGGTGCGGTCGACAGCCAGCGCCGAGCCTGCGGGCACGCGTGTGGCATCTGCCGCTTGCATCACGAGCGAACCAAAACGGCGCATCTCCTCTTTTAGGAGCCCTACCGCGTTGGAAATACAATCCGAGCGCAAGGAATTGGAGCAAACCAATTCGGCAAAGCCATCGGAGTGATGCGCAGGCGTCATTTTGTGGGGCTTCATTTCATACAGCCTTACCTTGACACCGCGCTCTGCGACTTGCCACGCCGCCTCACACCCTGCAAGTCCTGCACCGTAGATGTTGATGTGTTGATTTTGCATACTTATTCTTGACTTTGCACTGCTGTTGTTTTGGGGATCTCGCGAGAATATTTGCAAGCCTCGTCGTGACAAACAAGCAGACTCTTGCCCTTTTTGCGGAAAAGCATTTTGCCGCACTGCGGACAGGTCTCGTTGGTGGGAACGTCCCAAGAGGAGAAATCACACTCGGGATAACGCTCACAGCTATAGAAAACGGTGCGGTTGCGACCGTATTTGGTAACGATCTTTGCCTCACACTTGGGGCACTTTGCGCCAACCTCGCGCACACGCGCCTTGGTGAAGCGGCACTCGGGATAACGAGCGCAAGCATAGAAGCTGCCAAACTTGCCCGTGCGCAAAACCATATCGCCGCCACACTTCTCGCACTTAAAATCAGCGATAACAGGGGCTTTCTTGGCTTTCTCTTCTGCCTCGGAAGCGGCAGTTTCGGTCTCTTCGGGCTTCTCTGCCTCGGGAGGAGTCAGGGGTTTGGTGTTGCGACAGTTGGGATAGTTGGGACAAGCGGCAAACTTGCCAAAGCGACCGTTGCGAACGATCATGCGGCTGCCGCACTTCTCGCAAATGATGTCGGTCTCCTCGGGCGGGATCTCAATGCTCTTTTGTCCGATGTTCTTTTCGGCCTCCTCAAGTTGATGAGAAAAATCTTCCCAGAACTTTTTGAGAACAACAAGCATTTCGGCATCGCCCTCTTCGATCTTATCAAGGTCGCGCTCCATCTCTGCGGTAAAGCCGTAGTCAACAATGGTCGGGAAATTTTGCTCCATAAGCTGGTTGGTTACTATGCCAAGAGGCGTGGGAACGAATGCCTTACCCTCGCGCTTGACGTAGTTGCGCGTGATGATGGTGCTGATGATGGTTGCATAGGTGCTGGGACGGCCGATATCAAGATCCTTGAGCATCTTGATGAGAGACGCGTCGTTGTATCTGACGGGGGGCTCGGTGAAGTGCTGAGTCAGCTCGGCATCCTCGGCAGAGAGCTCGTCACCCATCTCCAACTCGGGCAGGCGAATATCCTTGATAGCCTTGGGCTCGGCATGGTCGGTGGCGGTTGCTTCCTCAGTGGCTTCATAAACTGCCATATAACCTTGGAATGCAACCGAGTATCCGCTGGTACGGAAGAGGTATCCGCCGACATTCAAATCAATGCTGATAGTATTCAAGGTTGCCGACTCCATTTGGCTTGCGATAAAGCACTCCCAAATGAGCTTGTAAAGCTTGAATTGGTCGGGAGTAAGTTGACGGCGAATGAGTGTGGGCTCAAGCTCTACGCGAGAGGGGCGGATCGCCTCGTGTGCGTCCTGCGCGCCTGCGCGAGACTTGTAAACTCTTGCTGCCTCAGGGCAATACTGTGCGCCGTACTTTTGCATAATGAAATCGCGTGCGGCGTTCTGTGCATCAGCGGATACGCGGACAGAGTCGGTACGCATATAGGTGATAAGACCCTGTGTGCCGCCAAATTCGGAGCCGAGGTTAACACCTTCGTAAAGCTCCTGTGCCACCTTCATTGTACGCTGAGATTGGAAACCGAGCTTGCGGAAGGCTTCCTGTTGCAGGGTAGAGGTGGTAAAAGGTGCGGCGGGGTTCTTTTGCTTGCTTGCGCGGCGAACGGATGCCACCGTATAAGGCTTGCCATTCACGGCTTCGGCTACCGCCTTGGCTTCTGCCTCACTGGAGAGAGCCACTTTGCCCTCTTCGGTGCCTACAAAGTGCACGCGGAAGGTCTTGCCATCGGGTCCTGTGAGCTGTGTTTCAATGGTCCAATATTCTTCGGGAACGAATTTTTGAATTTCATCCTCGCGTTCAACAATGATCTTGGTGGCGACCGACTGTACGCGGCCTGCGCTCAGGCCACTCTTAATGTTCTTCCAAAGCAGGGGGCTGAGCTTGTATCCCAAAATGCGGTCGAGAATACGGCGCGTTTGTTGGGAGTTGACAAGGTTCATATCGATCTGTCTTGGGTTCTTGATAGCCGCCTTAACAGCCGACTTTGTAACCTCGTTGAAGCAGATGCGTTGTGTCTTTTCTACGGGAATGTCAAGTGCCGCGGCAAGATGCCATGCAATGGCCTCTCCTTCGCGGTCAGGGTCGGTTGCAAGAAAGATCTTGTTTGCCGCCTTCGCGCTCTTGCGGATCTCCTTGATAAGGTCTCCTTTGCCGCGAATGTTGATATAATGTGCTTCAAAGTCGTTCTCAATATCCACGCCCAGCGTGCTCTTGGGAAGATCACGCACGTGTCCGATGGATGCGATTACCTTGTAGTTGGTTCCGAGATAGCCCTTAACGGTCAACGCCTTTGAAGGGGACTCTAATATCACCAGATTAGTTGCCATTCTTTCTTCGTTCCTTTCGTGTGGTTGGGTTCTGTATATTTCTTCGTGTGCTCGTTGTCAAAATCAAATTATGCTTTTTTGTAAAGAGATCCGGGCAGCTTTTGCACAAGCCCCATGATCTCAAGCATTGTGAGCGCGGCCATAAGATCGGCGCGCTCAAGCTCCAATGCATAGATCGCATCGGCAGAAAGCGTTCCGTCGTCGGGTATCGCCTCAAGGATCGCCTTTTGTGCCGGTGTAAGTGTTGCCAGCGTTGCCTCGGGAATGGGCGCGCGCTGAGTAGGAATGGGATCGGCTTTGTGCTCTTCCCTTTCTGCTCTCTGCTCACCCTTTGGTGCGGGAGCCTTTTCCTTTTTGGAAGATGGCACACGCGGTTTGCTCGGCTTTTTCTCTTTGTCTTGCGGCGCCGTGGGTGAAAGACTCATTTTCGCTTCGCCCGATGCATCTCGCGAGAGTTCGATCACGCCGAGCTCCGCCAGATGGGAGAGATCGATATCGGTCAAGGATTTGCTCGCCTTAAATTTTTCCAAAGTCAAAGATTCGGCATAGGTGTACTGATAGGGAGCGAGAACATCCTCGGTGGAGAGTGCCATTCTTGCTCCGTCGCGCAAAAGTCCGTTGGTACCGTCCGCTCCTTTACTCCCTACGTTGGCAGGGATAGCGAAAACGTCACGACCTTGCATAATGGCATCCTTTGCCGTGATGAGCGAACCGCTTCCAATGCCTGCTTCGACCACAACCGTTGCTTGCGACAGACCGCTGATGATGCGGTTGCGCATAGGAAAGTGATAGCTGTTCGGTCGAGAGCCCGGCGCGTACTCCGAAAGGATAACGCCTGTGCGAGCGATTTCAAGGCTTAAATTGCGGTGGTGTGGGGGATAGATAACATCGACACCACTGCCAAGTACGGCTACGGTCGTGCCACCCGCTTTGAGTGCGGCGGCTGCCGCAACACCGTCGATGCCCTTTGCCATACCGCTGACGACAAGTGCACCCGCAGAGGCAAGCTCATACGACATTTTATACGCCTGGCGCATTCCGTATGCACTCATACTGCGCGTTCCTACAATACCAACGCAAAGATTGCGATTGAAATCGGGCAGATTGCCGCGGTAGTACAAGAGGATCGGTGGCTTTTGAATCTCGCGCAGAGCGCGCGGATAAGCATCCTCATCGTAGCAAAGCACACCGATGCCCTCTTTTTCGCATTGATCGAGGATTTCGGTGGCGCGCTCGAGGTTCTTATCACAAAGAGCACGTTTTGTGCGCTCGGTCAGGTTGGGGATCAATTCGATCTCCGCCTCTTCGGCACGAAAGATGTCAAAGGGCGTATCGTACAGGGAGATCAGACGGCGAAAAGCAGATGAACCTGCGCCAAGCGCATTCGACAGCCATATCCAATACAAGGTGTCTTTGCTTTTCATACTTTCTCCCCCTCTCTTTCAAAATCAAAATTATTTATTTTCCCTTTGCGAACTCCCACATCAGAATGGAAGCCGCAACGGCGGCGTTAAAGGATTCGGCACGCTCGCTCATTGGAATGATAACGCTGCCTTGGCAAGCGGCGATCACTTCCGCAGACAATCCGTGTCCCTCGTTGCCGATGACAACGGCGTCACCTGCAAGGATCTCAAATCCCCCAAGCGGCAGAGCTCTCTCATCAAGTGCGGCGGCAAAGACGCGGCGACCGCTCTCTCGCAGTCCCGTAACGGTTGCGGCGAGGTCGCTGACGCGATCGATGCGCTGATTAAAAAGTGTTCCCATAGAGCCGCGTACGGCGCGCGGATGATAGATATCGGCGCAGTCGGCGCTCAAAATCAGGCGGTCGATACCGATAGCGGCAGCCGAGCGGATGATCGCGCCCACGTTAGAGGGATCACGCACCGACTCCAGGAGCACGATTTGCTCATTTTTCATCTTCAAAAAATCAACGCTATTATATATTGTAGCATTTTTTTGCAATTTGTCAATATATTTTGCAATAGTTATTACGCCTTCGGGCGATTTTTCTTCAGAAATTTTATCAAAAATATCATCCGACACCACAAAGCACTTCTCTATCTTATCTTCATACGACCTGCCAAAGCGAGAACGCAGTCCGTCAAGCACGCGCTCCTCTGCCGAGGACGACAAAAAGACGGCGCAGATCTCTACGTCGTTACGAATGGCTTCCTCAAGTAATTTGATGCCGTCAAAGCGGAAGGTTTTTGTCGCTTCCCGTGCTTTTCGGTCGGTCAGCTTGCAAAGCTCGACGATGTTTTTGTTTTGTCTGGAACGGATGATCTCCCCTGTAAAAAGCATATTCTTTGCCCCCTTTGGGATGTGTTTTGTCCTCTTTTCTTCGCTAAAACATAGAGCCAAAAAGCATCTATGTATGACAAAAACCCGATGCTAACATCGGGTTTTTTATCACAATTAAAGTGCTGCCTTTGCCTGTGCGCAGAGTGCTGCAAATGCTTCCTTATCGGAAACTGCGAGTTCAGCGAGCATCTTGCGGTTGAGCTCGATGCCTGCAACCTTAAGGCCGTGCATAAGGGTGGAATAGTTCATTCCGTTCACCTTAGCCTGTGCGGAAATTCTGGTGATCCAGAGAGAACGGAAATCTCTCTTCTTGAGCTTTCTGCCTGCAAATGCGTAGTTGCCGCTCTTCATGACAGCCTGCTTGGCCATCTTAAAATGCTTACTCTTCGCGCCCCAGTAGCCCTTCGCAAGCTTGAGCATCTTGTTTCTTCTCTTGCGAGTCATCATAGCGCCTTTAACTCTTGCCATTTTTTAATTCCTCCCTTTCTTATTACTTCAGAACCAACGTCTTGAGGTTGGTTGCGATCTTGCCGTCAACGATTGCGCTGGAGCGCAGATGTCTGATTCTCTTTGCATCCTTTTTACCGGTGTTGTGACGGTGAGAGGTGTGGAACATTTTGACCTTGCCGTTTGCAGTAACGGAAAATCTCTTGGCAGATGCCTTATGCGTTTTGATTTTTCCCATTTTTCTAACTCCTTTTCTCTTTCGGCTTGCGCCGAAGTATAATTACTTGTGAATGTTTTTGTAGTACGGTTGGATTATTTCGCCTTGACGGGTGAGATAACCATGCTCATAAATCTGCCATCGAGAACCGGCTTTTTATCAACGGTTCCAAGTTCAGAGCAAGCAGCCTCGAATTTTTCAAGAATCTCTTTACCGATGCTCATATGGCTCATTTCCCTTCCCTTGAACTTCATAACAACGCGCACCTTGTTGCCGTCGCTCAAAAAGCGGCGTGCGTGGTTTGCCTTTGTTTCAAAATCGTGGGTATCGATGCGGCAGGAGAGCTGAATTTCTTTGAGCTCGATGGTCTGCTGCTTCTTTTTAGCTTCCTTCTCGCGCTTTTCACGCTCGAAACGGAATTTGCCGTAATCCATAATTTTGCATACGGGGGGATTGGCCTGCGCCGACATCATAACAAGGTCCATACCCTGGTCATACGCGATATCCAATGCCTTATCGGCACTCATAATGCCAAGCGTTTCGCCTTCGGCACCGATCAGTCGTACTTCCTTCGCGGTAATCTCCTCATTGAGCAGGTTTTCTTTCTCTTTTGCGCTAATAGTTAAACACCTCCAAGCGAAAAAAATAACCGTACAAAGACACAAGTCTCCGCACGGCACAAAAACCACTTAAGATAGTGGTATAAGGCACTATTGACCCGACTGCTCATTTGGCAGGAAGGTGAGAGCGGAGAGCTCTGCTTTGTTTTCTATGGTATTATACACCATTCCGACCAATTTGTCAAGAGCTTTTTTGCATTTTTTTCGGATTTTTTTATTTTCTTTCCCCAAAATGCCTCTTTTGGAAAATCTTTCGCAAAAAAACACAAAATATTCTTGCAATTTACAAATAAATGCGATATGATATATAAATAAGGGTAAACTTTTAGGAAGGAGTGATGGGATGCTGGGCTATATTCGCACCGATGCGCCCGAATTGCGCTTGCGCGATCAGGAGTGCTATCGCGCCATCTATTGCGGTCTTTGCCGTCAGATGGGCAAATGCACGGGGCAATGCTCACGTCTCGCGCTCAGCTATGATTTTGCTTTTTTGGCGGCTTTTCGGATGTCTTTGACAAATGAAACGTTAGACCTGCAAAAAAAGCGTTGCTTGATCCACCCCTTCAAAAAACGGAATATGGTTGTGAGTTCTCCTTCTCTTGAATACTGTGCGGATGCCTCTGCTATTCTGACCTATCACAAATGCCGCGACGATGTGGACGACGAAACGGGATGGAAAAAACTGCGAGCACGTGTATCTTCGGGATTTTTCTCTCCCGCTTACCGCCGCGCAAAGCGTCGCTATCCTGCACTTGATGCAACTGTTTGTTCTCTGTTGCAGGAATTGCGGCAGTACGAAAAGGACACAACCGCTCCACCAAGTGCGGATGCTCCTGCGGCTATCTTTGGCAACTTGATGGCAGCCGTTCTCTGCGAGGGGCTTGACGGCGTTGAGGCGCGCATTGCAAACTCATTTGGCCGTGCCATCGGGCATTGGATCTATCTTATCGATGCCGCCGACGACTACCGCAAAGATCTTGCCAGCGGCTCGTTTAACCCCTTTGTACGCCTGTTTGGCGACCAAATGACAGAGGAGAATGCCAAAAGCATTGCCATCTCCCTCAAACGCTATCTTACCGATGCAGAAGGTGCTTTTCTGTTGATCGATCACTTCCCCACTCCCGAGGTGCGTGAGATCCTTTGTAATATTCTCTATCTCGGTCTGCCACAGGTAGCCGACCGTATTTTGCAACAAGCTTGGAAAGGTGAAACTGACAAAAATGAAAAATCCGTATGAAGTGTTGGGCGTCTCTCCCAATGCAACAGATGAAGAAGTTAAAAAAGCCTACCGCGATCTGGCGCGCAAATATCACCCCGATAAATATCGCGACAGCGACCTCGCCGATCTTGCAAGTGACAAGATGAAAGAGGTCAATGCGGCTTATGAAGAGATTCAGAAAATGCGTGCAGGTGGCACAGAATCGAAAAATCGCAGCGGTGACTATCGCTACAACGGCAACCCGAGTGCAAGCTCGTCTTCGGGGAATGCTCAATTTGCCGAGGTACGCCGACTCATCAACGACAATGAGATTCTGCAAGCCGAGCAGATCCTGCGCTCAATGCCCCCTACGATGCAGAACGCCGAATGGTTCTTTCTGTTGGGCTGCACTGTTTACAAGCGCGGATACTTTACCGATGCGCAAAATATGTTCGACCGCGCTTGCGCGATGGATCCCTACAATCAGGAATACCGCGCGGCACGCGACCAGCTCCGCGGTCAAACGGCAGGCTATGGCTACGGTTATCACACGGCATCAAGAAGCGACGATACCTGCAACTGCTGTTCACAGCTCATTTGTGCCGATTGCTGTTGTGAGATGATGGGTGGCGACCTGATCCGTTGCTGCTAACAGGGGGACATTATGTCGAAGAAGACATCTGTACAGGTTAAGTATCTGACTGTTAGCGCGATGCTCTCGGCGCTTGGCGTGGTAATATTGGGGCTTGGCTCGATCATCGAGGTGCTCGACATCACTGTCGCCGTATTTGCATCTCTGCTTGTCACCTACGCCGTGATTGAAATAGGCGGCGCTTACCCGTGGCTGATATGGGTAGTGACATCTATCATCGCTCTGTTGCTCCTGCCACTCAAAACACCTGTTCTCTTTTATGCATTTCTTACGGGCTATTATCCCATCCTTAAGCAAAAAATCGAACGGCGCATGGCACGTTTGCCTGCGTGGACAGCCAAGATGGGGATGCTTGCCGCCTCTCTTTTGATAATTTGGGGTGTGTCAAAGCTCTTCTTCCCCGAGCTGCTCGAAACCACCGGCGGTTGGATTATGGCTGCCGCAACAATTGTGGTAGGCATTGCTTGCTTTGTGCTTTACGACATTTTATTGGGCAGACTCATTACCCGTTACTTTGTAAAATGGCAAAAGCGCTTCCGCATTAAATAAATAACAATTACAACTGCAACGGCGTAGTGCTTTTTGAGACACTGCGCCGCTGCAATTTTAGTGCATTTTCGCGTTGCAAATAAGTAAAAAGATACATATTTGCCAATAAAGGGTGTTTGCAGACGGCCAATTATGAACTTTGTGTGAAAACGCTTGACATTTGCCTATAAATGTGGATAATAAAAATGTTGTGCAAAACAATTTTCGACATTTACCGACACCCCCGCATAAATCACTATAAAAAGCGAGGAGAATGACTGTGACATTCCAAAAATCAGTAGAAACACAATTCGTTTCTCTAAAAAATTCTGCGGCGATAAAAAGCATCAACAGAATAATTGTCTCCCCTTGGGGTGTGGGCATCCTGGGACTGTTGACCGTGCTCGCCTTTGTCTTTTCCCTTGAGGTCGAATTTTATACCTTCGTTGTGCTGTACGCCATATACGTTGGTCTTTTTGCAGATGATCTCTCCCCCATTATGCCACTGTTCATTTTGTGTTATGTGACCCCTTCCACAAGCAACAATCCCGGTATGAATGATCAAGGGCTCTTTTACGGTTCAACGGGAATTTATCTTGTTTGCATCGTATCTGTTGGGGTGTTGGTACTGCTCCTCAGAATTGCATTGGACAAGGACTTTGGCCTGCGCCGTCTCTTTACGACCAAACGAACGCTCTTGGTCGGTATTATCGCTCTTGGTGCTTCCTATTTTCTTTCGGGTATTGCTCACAAGCAATATCCCGAATATGCAAAAGGAAATCTCTTGTTTGCATTTCTCCAATTTGCATCTATCTTTTTGCTCTATTTTATTCTGTCTGCCACGGTTAAATGGGATAAGTTTAATCTCGACTACTTTGCTTGGTGCGGATTGATTATGGGATTTGTAGTCTCTGCCGAGGTTATTTGGCTCTACTTTACCAACAACGTTATTACAGATGGCGTTATCCTTCGCGGCAATATTACCTCCGGCTGGGGATGCTACAACAATATTGGCGCAATCATTAGTATGTCAATTCCCTTTGCATTCTATTTTGCCGCTCGCAAAAAGAGAAGTTCGATTTTCCTTCTTATCGGCTGTCTCCTTTTTGGAATGGTGATTCTAAGCGGATCTCGCGGATCTCTGATAGGTGCTATGTATGCTATTATTTCCTGCTTTATCTTTACCGATTTTTACGGGCACTACAAGAAAGAATATCGCATAACAGCGATGACCATTCTCTGTATTGTTGCTACCGCTTCATTGATATTCCCAAAAGAACTCTCCGAAGTATTCAAGCAAATCCCCAATATAGCGCATTTAGAAAACGGCTCTTTGGTTGTGAATGATTCCGGTCGCTTTGAAATTGACGCAAACGGATGGAAGATTTTTTTGCGTAATCCCATCTTTGGTCAAAGCTTTTATCCCATCGAATATGAATTATACAGTTTTGCTCAAATGGCAGAATTCAATTCATTCTTCCCTCCCCGTTGGCACAATACGGTGATACAAATGCTTGCCTCCTGCGGCATTGTGGGTATGCTTGCATACAGTTATCACAGAATTGACACCTTCCGCCTTTATTTTAAGAAGCGTACGCAAACCAACACTTATATTCTGCATTTTATCATTACGCTCCTTGTTATGAGCCTTTTGGATTGCCACTTCTTTAATGTAGGACCTGTACTTTTCTACTCCATTGCACTTGCTGTTATGGAGTACGGTCAAGAAAAAACGATTGAAGCTAAAAAGGCTAATAAATAATCAACAAAAAAATCCCCTTGCAAACGAATTGCAAGGGGACTTTTTTTGTTATATGCTGTTTAGGATTGTCGATTTTCTTCCGTCACTGCTACGGTCTCGTCGGTGATGGTAGCCATGGCTTCTTCCATAGACATACCGTCAGCAACAGCGGTCTTACGGGCTGCATTGACTGCTTGAATAGTCTTGACTCTTTGTCCGTCAAGCGAATAGCCCTTCATTGCAAGGAGGGTCAGTGCCCACGCAAGCATAGGAATGATGCAGAACAATGCTATAACTACCCAGTTCATGCCGTCAACATACGGAGTCGCTTTGGTGGGAAGATCCTGAACACCGATAAACAGAAGCGCTACGGAAACAACCGTTGCGGAAAGAGAGGAAACGAGCTTATCAACAAGCGAGAAGAGCGTTCCCATAATGCCGGGGATGAATTTGCCCGAGCGGTAGGTTTCGTAGTCGGCACAGTCGGCAACCATCGGGATAGGCATATCCGCCGTGGCGTAATATGCACCGTAGCCAACACCAAAGAAAAGGATGAACAGAATTGTGTAAAGATTGATGGTGATCTTAAAATCGGGACCGAAGAGGGTTCCCTCAAAAATGCTAAGATTCCATGCGGGATCGCCAAACTTCCAAAGCAGCAGCATTACCAACACACCGATATACGATGCAAATGCAACGGCTACGTAGGTCATAAGAGACTTCTTTTGGCCGTACTTTTGCGAAGTGCGAACGGTGAGAAGGAAGAAGGGTGCCGAAAACACGTAACCCATAACCATCATAATGAGATAGAGGTTATCGTAATGGTTATCGGAAACTACGGTTTCTACAAGCACGTTGGGATCAACGGCGCTTGGAAGCATTTCGATATGTGTACCAAATTGCGTCATGCAGCCGTAAAGCATACAAAGAACGGTAAGATTGGTTGCAATCGAGAGCGCGAGCTTGCAGCCACCGCCCGCAACCATCAAGCGTTGCAAAGGTTTATTATGCTTAACGATGTCAACGTATTCCTTCAGCTTCAGTTGCTCTTGCTGACCACCAATGCCAAAATACTTGGTTTGGTCTTTTTCCCAAATACCGATGATAGCAAGAACGGTAAGAATAATGGAGATAACAACTCCAATAGGAGTCATAATGGCAAACCAGGTTTGGTTGTAGTCACCTGCAATGTTATTGCCTGCAATAATAGGGCCAATAAATTGCATAGCACCCATGCCGACGAGCGATGCAATGGTGTTAAAAACGGTGAAGAGCGGACGTTGCTTAGGGTCGTTGGTGAGAACGGATTGCGCCGAACGTGTAACCGAGGTTTGGAAGGTATAGCCGATTACCCAAACGGCATAGAGCAATACAAACAGCAGATAGCGCAGCCACATCATAGAGGCAGGCACAAAAGGCGTCAGAATGTAAAGCGCGATAACAGCCACTGCCATAACGATGTTACCGATAACCATAAAGGGACGGAATTTGCCGAATTTGCCATCGGTCTTATCCATAATTGCGCCGATGATGGGATCAGTGATAGCGTCGAATACGCGCATTCCCGTAACCATAAAGGACGCAAATACCATTCCAAGCGCCAAAACCTTGTTACCAAAGGTTGCTATGTAAGAAAGGATCAGTACAAAATAAACATTTGTTGCGCCGTTGTTCATTGGGAACAGCGCTAATTGATAAAATTTGGCACGGTTGATGCCGTTTGTTTCATTCATAATAATCTCCATTCCGCCGCGATGCGGCGGCACAATATAATGATGATGAAATTCCCGTGTCGCTTGCGACAAAAATGGGTTGGCTCCCATTTTTAGGGAATTTTGCGCGTGAAAGAGGTGCATCTTGGCTTTTCAATCACGAAACTTTCACGCTGGTTTCTCCTTTTGCCGATTACGTCCAGTTGCCGCCGCCGGCAATTTTCTTTCCGAGCTTATAGTTGGGATTTGGGAGCTTTGCGTGACGGATAGTAATTTCGTCACAGTGCTCACCTGCAACGGCCTTGATCTTTACCTCGCCCTTAAGAGGAACGCGGAAGCGGAACACCTTATTGCCCGCCTGTGTAGAAAACTTTTCGCCATTGACATACAGTGTGACTTCCGGGCAGTTGGAATACACTTTAACGGTCGTTTTCTTCTCTGCGCGGTCGACGTAGCGTCTGCCTGCGATGTAAACAAAGGGCTCTTTGCTCCACCAAGCTTTGTAAAGATAGAAGCTGTCTTTTTTCGTTTTTCTGTCAAAGGTGACAAGTCCCTTATGGTTCATACCCGGTTCCCCGCCCTGATTTCTGGCATCGGCGGCAAAATCGAACATATTCCAAAGGTGAGTTGCCCACATAAAGGGACGTTTATCGAAGAAGCCCAGCATATACTCGTTGTATTTGCACTGATATTCTTCGCTTTGGTCTCCGCGTCGCGGATAAGAGGAGTGCAGGTTGGGCATACATTCACAACCGTACTCGGAGTATCCGAGACAGCGATTGGGATATCTCTTATGAAAGTAATCTACCCACAGGTTGTTGAGCCACATAAAGGGCGTATACCAGCCGAGGTAAAGATTCCAGCTGACAATATCGGAAAGATGTCCTACGGGATCGAAGGGCGCGCACATTGCGTAGCACGCAAGCGTTGTAGGACGGCTGGGATCCATCTCGTGGATCAGGTCGTTGAGCTCCTTGTGGTTATCGAGCATATCAGCACGCTTTTTGGTAGAAATGGTGATCTCGTTGGAAATACCCCACACGCAAATCGAGGGATGGTTGTAGCACTGAACGATCAGCTCCTTCATTTGGCTGATGGTGTTCTCTCTGCCGTTTGGCATATGCTCGGATATATAGGGGATCTCTGCCCAAACGATCATACCGTACTCGTCGCACAGATCGTAAAAATACTGATCGTGCTGATAGTGCGCCAAACGAATGGTATTGGCACCGATCTCGCGGATCATTGCCATATCGATATCGTGATGCTCTTTGGTGATCGCGTTGCCGATTCCCTTCCAGTCCTGATGACGGCAGACGCCGCGCAAAGGGTATTCTTTGCCATTGAGGAAGAATCCCTTTTGGGAGTCCACACGGAAGGAACGCACGCCAAAACGGCAAGAAACAAAGTCTACCGCCTTGTCGTTTACCAAAAGCGTTGCCTCGCAGGTATAGAGATAGGGATCCTCAATTCCGTTCCAAAGGTGTGCTTTCTCAACGACGATCGTCTCGTCGGTGTCATCACCCGTACCGACTACCTGCCCCTTGGCATCCTTGAGCACAATGGCTACTTTGCCGTTTGCGGCATTGTGCCAGGTTCTGACCCAAACAGCAGCATCCTCGCCACCGACCTCGGGACACACGGCAAGACCGCGTCCGCCAAAGTGATCCATATCGAAGTGGTATTGATTGACGACGATCAGCTTGACATCGCGGTAGATACCGCCATAAAATGTGAAGTCTGCTTTTTGCGGATAAACTCTGTCATTCTTGGAGTTATCCACCTCAACCACCATATGATTTTCTGCGGTTACATAATCGGTAATATCCGCGCGGAAGGTAGAATATCCACCGTCGTGCGTAATGACCGTTTTGCCGTTGAGGATCACCTCTGCAGAGGCATTAACGCCTGCAAATTCGATGTAAAGTCGCTCATCCTCACCAAAGGTGGGAGCGGTAAAATCTTTTTCATAAACGCAGGTGCCGCGATAGTAGTCATCGCCGCCATCCTGACCGTCTACGTTGTTCCACGTATGTGGAATATTGACAGCCGTTTCGGTGCCATCATGGTAACGGAACAGCCAATTTTCGTTGATAAGTTGCTCTTTTCTCATAAAAGCTCCTTTAATACAAGTATCTCCCTGCCCTATTGTGTAAAATGATCACGGACAGGGAGACTTGTTAAATTAGTTCAAATTGTTATTTGAGGAAATTGCGATTATTGATAGTAGTAATAGTACTGTTGTTGTGCCTGTCTTCTCTTCTTGATCGAGTGCTTGATGATAAAGAAGATGATCATCAATACAACGATAACAACGGTAGCGATCGTAATGATGTTGATGATGCCGGGAGTTACAGCCTTAACAGTAGTGTTAGGACCAACACCGTTCATAGCTGCGGAGTTGATGATAGTGTAGAGATTGTGATGCATAGCCTCAACCATTGCATTGACAACCACGGGATCATCCTTCTCTGCCTTGAGTGCATTAACTGCGTAAGGAAGCATAGCGTCGAAGCAGGTAACGCCACCTGCAAGAACTGCATCGGCACCGTTACAGTAGGTAACGAGAATGTTATCGGTGATGCTCATTGCCTTGTTGCCCCACTCACCGCGGAGAATGCCGGTCATAAGACCTTGGTGCATACCCGACCAAGTGGTACCCCAACGGGTGTAAGCGGTCATAACGCCGCCAAGTCCGTCGTTTTCTTCAAGAGCCTTTTGGAATGCCTTGAGATAGATCTCACGTGCAGCCTGCTCGGTGAGCCATGCAGCCTGACCGAGACGGTCTTGCTCGCAGTCGTTAAGAGCAAAGTGCTTCATAACAACGTCAATACCCATTTCGCGGATACCCTTAACCTCGATACCACCCATTTCGCCGGCGAGGAAGCCGTCCTCGGAGTAGTACTCGAAGTTACGTCCGCCGTAAGGAGTGCGGTGTGTGTTAGCACCGGGGCCGTAGAGGCAGGAAACGCCTGCATCGATGCAGTCATTACCGATCATCTTACCAACCTCATACATCAGATCAAGGTTGAAGGTAGCAGCCATAACGTCCTCGGAGGTGAAAGCGGTTGCCTCTGCGCCAAGACCCGAACCGAAGAGAGAAACGGTGAGACCCTGAGGACCATTTTCGTCACGGGAACCGGGAGCGTTTACAGACGGAACGGGGTGTCTCCAGTGGAAGCAGTCGCCCATCTGGATCAGTTCGTCAAGAGTTACGTTTTCAAGGAGCTTCAACCATGCGGGATCATTGTAATCCTTTGCGGCCTTAATGCCGTTGTTGTCATCATCCCTTTCAAACATATCGTAAAGAGTCAGACCGTTCTTTGCGTCAAGAACGGGCATATTCTTCCATTCAGCGGGAACTTTGAAATAGTCCTCGCCCATAGTAGCCCAACGACCTTCGGTCAGTTCTTTTACCATGCTGTCGATCAGGTTGAGCTTTACGCTCTCGGTAGGCCAAGTGCCTGCCCAGTCGTTTCTGGAAAGGAAGGTTACGGTGTCTTTACCAAAGTATACGTTAGGATCTGCATCCTGCAGTTGGTTCTTAATTTCAGTACCGTTGAGAGACTTGGAATAGGTAGTAGCATCAAATTCCATATCCCAGTTGTAAACGAGTGCAAAGTTGCCGTCAGCATCCATGCCGTCAGCAGTGGTCTTGCCTTGTGCTGCGAGAACATTGTTTACAGCATTGTGAGAATCGGTAGCAACGGTGAGGTAGTAGGTACCTGCATCAAGAATGTAAGTGCCTGCACCGTAAGCGTCGTAAGCTGCCATATCGCGCTCATCAACAACAATGGTGATGGTTTCGGACTTGTTAGGCTCCAAAACATTGGTCTTGCCAAAGCCGATCAGTTGAACTGCAGCCTTTTCGATCTTGTTATCGATATCGTATTGGGTGTAGGGAGAAGAGAGATAGATCTGTACTGTCTCTTTGCCTGCAACAGAACCGGTGTTGGTAACGGTTACGGTTACGTTGTAGCAAGCTTCGCCGTTTTCGTTGGTTCCCTTTTCTACCTTCAGATCGCTGTAAGCGAACTCGGTGTAGGAGAGGCCATAGCCGAAGGGGAATGCAACTTCTTTTCCATACTGGGTTGCATAGTCGCCTGCGTTGCCCTTGTTCATAACGGCATCAAAGTAACGGGTTTCATAGTATTTGTAGCCTACGTAAATGCCCTCTTGGTATACCATGTAGGTGGAAGCATTTTCGGGGATCTGGCCGTTAAAGCCACCGTAGGTTTGTGCAACAAAGTTTTGCATTGCGGGAGAAGTGAAATTATCGTAGCAGTAGGTATCTACAAGGCTACCGGAGGGATTTACCTTACCGGCAAGGATGTCGGTTACTGCGTTCGTACCGGAAATGCCGAGACCGCCAACCCACAGGCAAGCGTCAACGTCGTAATCGTTGAGGAAGTCAACCTCAAGCGCATTGGAGGTGTTGATAAGAACAACAATGCCCTTGATCTTGCCTGCTTTTTTGAGTTCTTCTGCGTATGCGAGAAGCTTTTTCTCGCGTGCGTCAAGCTCGAGATAGTTTTGTGCGTTAGCATTGCCCTCGTAGCCGGGGAAAGAGCAATCATAACCCTCGCCGCCAACGCGGGAGAAAGTAATGATAACTGCATCGCCGTATGTAGCGATAGAGTTCTTTACTTCTTCGGGATATTTGTCGATGTCGATTTCAAGGATGGGAGCCTGACCTGCAAGAACTGCACTTTCACCTTCGGAAGCACCTGCTTCCTTGGTCATTTCCTTGAGAATCTTTTGAGCATCCTTGCCGTTGTACCAATCCCACAGAGTAGCGTTTACTGCCAAGCCGGATTTTTCAAGTGCTGCCTTGAGGTTATCTGCCTTGGAAGCGTCAACGTTACCGGAACCTGTACCACCATAGGTAAGGTTTATGGAGTTAGTGGAAAGAGTGCTTACCTTTGCGCCGGATGCAAGGGGAAGAATACCGTTGTTGAGAAGAAGAGCTGCACCCTCTGCTTCTACCTGATAGCAAAGCTTATTACCGGCTTCGAGTCTATCAGCTTCGGTAGCGTATTCGCCCTTGTAGAGGATCGCGTTTTTGTCTTCATTCTCGAGTGCCCAGAAAGTGTTGCCGGGAACGAGGAGCGAGAGCGTGTTGTCGAACATTCTGACAACGACGTTCACGGGAATCATAATGATCGTAAGGATGACCAGTATGACACACATAACTTTGACGAATTTCATAATGTTTCTCCTTTTCTTTGCAGAATTTTCTGCTTGGTGTTTTTAGCGCCGCGCAAAAACACGCACCCATAGGCTGCGTGATTTTGACGATTATGCTTATAAATATGATATCACAAGTTGGACACTTTGTCAACAAGAGTGTTATAATATAAAGAAAGTTTGTTCAAAATAACCGAATTGTCTTTCTATATTTTGTTGACATTGGCGTTACCCTATTCTCTTCTTGATAAGATTTTGACAAAAAGCCCCCCTGCAAATTGATGCAGGAGGGCAATTTTTATTTGATTTTTGTCTTTTTACAAATCAGCGACTTGTATCATTTCTCTTTGATAGCGGCCTGAGCTGCAGCGAGGCGAGCGATCGGTACGCGGAAGGGAGAGCAAGATACATAGTCAAGGCCGATGCTGTGGCAGAATTCTACGGATGTGGGGTCACCACCGTGCTCACCGCAGATACCAACGTGCAGGTTGGGATTTACGGGACGGCCAAGGGTTACTGCCATGTTCATCAGCTTGCCAACACCGGTTTGGTCGAGCTTTGCGAAAGGATCGTTTTCAAAGATCTTTGCATCGTAGTATGCAGAGAGGAACTTGCCTGCGTCATCACGGGAGAAGCCGTAGGTCATCTGGGTAAGGTCGTTTGTACCGAAGCAGAAGAAATCTGCGTTAGCGGCGATATCGTCAGCGGTGAGGCATGCACGAGGAATCTCGATCATGGTACCAACCTCGTATTCGAGGGTAGCGCCTGCAGCTGCGATCTCTGCGTCAGCGGTTTCGACAACAACAGACTTAACGTACTTGAGTTCCTTAACGTCGCCTACCAGAGGAATCATGATCTCGGGCTTAACGTTCCAATCGGGATGATTCTTTTGAACGTTGATAGCGGCGCGGATAACTGCGGTTGTCTGCATCTTTGCGATTTCGGGATAGGTGACTGCCAGACGGCATCCACGGTGACCCATCATGGGGTTGAACTCGTGCAGAGAGGAGATGATAGCCTTGATGGCCTCAACGCTCTTGCCCTGTGCCTTTGCCAGAGCGGCGATGTCTTCCTCGGTGGTGGGAACGAACTCATGGAGCGGAGGATCAAGGAAACGAATGCAAACGGGGTTGCCCTCGAGTGCTTCATAGAGCTTTTCAAAGTCGCCCTGCTGATAAGGCAGGATCTTTGCGAGTGCTGCTTCTCTTTCAGCAGCGGTGTCGGAGCAGATCATTTCGCGGAAAGCAGCGATTCTGTCTGCCTCGAAGAACATATGCTCGGTACGGCACAGACCGATACCCTCAGCGCCCAGCTCGCGAGCCTTCTTAGCGTCAGCGGGAGTATCTGCATTGGTGCGAACCTTCAGTTTACGGAACTCGTCAGCCCAGCCCATAATGGTGCCGAAGTTGCC
>JAZNZC010000109.1:0-22870 GCA_045594745.1 Eubacteriales bacterium | reverse complement strand
TGGTGTCCAAAGTGAACACCTGCTTCAAGCAGTTGCTTAATAGAAATAACAGACATTTGAATGTCCTCCTTCGGTTTTTTCCACCATCGCGACGCAGTTGCCAAAACCGCTTTGCGGCACCGATGCAACGCTCGTCCGATGTGTGTATTATTTTTAGCCGTGCTTTTTGCACAAGCGAAGATATTATACCATATAATATATATCTTTTCAAGGAAAATATTGTTTGTTTACAGTTTTTTTACAATTTAGTAGCGTGTTCCCTTCCTTTTGGGTCTTGGACAGAGACAACAGGAAAGATCGGATGGCGAAAGTCTGACGAGGATGGTATCCTCGCCAAAGCATTCGATTTTGTGCCAAGGGATGACGATGTCATCTTCCCTGCCCATTCCAAAAATTCCGTCGCTCCCTGCGATCACGAGAGCCAAAATTTTAGCGTCCTCACAGTCAAATTCAAAATCGCTGGCACAGCCAAGTCGGGTTCCGTCACACAAATTGATGATCTCCAATTTGCGTAGATCTCGGGTGCTGCATCGTTTCATCAAAAAATCTCCCCTTCAAAAAAATATTCTACTGCATTGTATGCAGTGTGGAGAGATTATTTGGCTGTCCGACTAAAAAAAGGCAAAAGAAGGGTCAATATCAGGCAAAGCACTGGTGTGAGTGGCAAAAGGATTGCCGTCAATGTCGCCCATGTTCCCATACCCGTAGCGGCTCCCAGCGGAGAGATCAACGATGATAAAAGCGTCAGCAGCGCAATCGCGCCGACAAGGATACCGCCGATGAGAAGAGTCTTTTTCTTATCCGGTCTCGCCTTTTCCAGATAAGCCATACGGCACAAAAGAAAGATCTGCAAAAAGAACAGCGAGAGGAAAAGATAGGTTCTTATGGCACCTTCCGGCAAAACTCCAACAAAGAAGAGAATGATTGCTGTCAGTGCCGTGATGCCGACAGAGATAACCGTTGGCAAAAGCGACTCTTTTGATAGGAGTGTGTTCAAAAGGAATTTTTTATCGATCATGCTCGGACATCGCAAAGCCGATTGAGAGATCGGCAGTTCCGCCAAGAAGCAAAGTGTCGCAACCTCTACCGCAAAGCTTGAAAGGAACATTTGCAAAGCGGAAAAGAGTCCTGCACCCGTAAAGACTGCAAAAGTCATCATCACAATACGTGCAAGCTGAGAATGCAACCAAAACTGCAACAGCATTTTGGTACGCACCTCGACCGCGCGACTGTGTGAGATCGCCTGCAATGCGGCATAAACACCACCTGCAAAGCGGTCGGCGCGCTCGATGATCACGTCGGCGTGTCGGCGGAGAGTTTGCGAGGTATTGTGACTTCCCTCACGCCCATTGTCGGAATGGGCTTCTTCAATGTGGTTTTCGGCATAGTATCCAAGGTCGGTCACAGTATCACAAGCAAGCGTCAGTACGCCTGCGCGCAAAAAGCAACGGTCGTCGGCACTACCGCCGAGAACTGCAATGCGGTGCGCGCTCTTTTGATATGCAGGCAAAAGTACGGAAAGCTCCTCTTTGGAAAAGCCGATGAATGTGCGATAGCGTTGCAAGAGCGCGGGGGTTAGATTGGGATGCTCGGTGTTGCAATAGAGATAGGGCTCGGGCAGACGGCAAACGTGCGCGTAGTCGTCATCCGAGAGAAAGAATCGTGTTGTAATGCCCGATTGCGAGAGCTCCTCAACAACCGAAGACAGAACGGCGCTCACCTGCTCGCGAAGAGCCAAAACGCCAACAAGAGCGAGTGTTCCCTCGCTGCTCTCCCGTGCCACGCAAAGTGCACGGCATCCGTTCTCCTCAATATACTCACAATACTTTCGCAAGGTCGAGCGGTATTCGGGAGTAATGGCACGCATCCGTGCTCCGTCGACATAAAGGAGACAATGGCGCATCAATGTTCCGCTGTTATCAAACAAAAAGCGAACAGTTCCCTCTTGCAAGCGAGCCGTGATACACTGCCAGGACGGATGTTGTGGATATGTCCCCCTCTCGAGAGCCTGCAAGCGCACCTTGAGCGCACCTGCATCAAAGCCACAAAGAGAGATGAGCTCGGAGAGGAAAACGGTATCAGCTTCGTTGGAAGATGGGTAACCGCAGGTCGGTGCTCGCATATCCGCCTCGTGGCGCAAAAGCATTGCTTCACACAGGGGTTGCAGGTCGGTCTTCTCTTCTTGGGCATCGGCGCGGAGCTCTCTGCCCCTGACAAAAGCAGACCAAAAATGCGTAATACCGTCGCAAAGTCCGCGCCTTCCGATAACAAACAGATCGGTCACGCCTGCTAGCTTTCCGAGTCCTGCCTCGGATTTGATGACGGCGCGATTTTTTGGCGGATCGTTCTCCATACACAAAAGTCGACCGCGAACAGATATCCAATGCAGATACAAGGAAAGCACCGCCGGTGAGGATGCTCCCGCAAAGATGCAGAGAATGAAGAAATATTCGGTCAGCCCCCCCTCGGTGGGCGTTGTGATAAGACCGATAACGGTCAAAAGCGCCAAAAGGATGAGCGATATAATGCCCCACAGGCGCAGATAAGGGGAAAGAAGCTTTTGTATTGGAGTGTCGCCGCGTTTTTCTTTGATCTCCGTGGGGAGAGTGAAAGAGCGCATGGCACCGAGATAGGAATTGACACCCTTGGCAACCAAAACAGCCCTTGCCTCGCCGCAAAGGATCTCCGATCCGCCATAAAGCATATTCTCGGCAAGAGGTGCGTCAACAGAGCTTCCATAGGGATAGACAGCATCCGCACGCTTGGCGAATTCTTTGTAAACAGGATGCCCCTTTTCATCGGGCAAAAGCGTCAGCACACGCAATCCCTGAGAGGTCAAAAGACGGCAATCACCGGGAACGATATCGCCCGTATGTAAAAGCAGGATATCTCCTACCACAACACGCGCGGCTGACACCACAAGGACTCTGCCATCGCGCAAAACCCTGACGGTGGGCATGCGGTACTGCGCGGTAATGCGTGAAAGTCCGTCACATCTATACAGATAGCACAGAAATGCGGCAATCGGCAAAAGCAGAATAACAACTGCAAAAACCACTTGTAAGGGAGGCAAAAAAACGACGGCGAGCAATGCTCCAAATAGCATCAAAAGAATTGCGGGATCGAAGAGCAAGCTTTTGATGGGTTTCTTCTTTTTGGGCATGACGTCGTCGAACAAAGAGTTTCTCCCTTCTTTTTTAAGACGAGAACGAGCCGCCTTGCGGGAAAGCCCGCAGGCGGCATTGGTATGCAAGTATTGGCAAAGCGACTCGGGAGTTGCCTGATGCCATCTCGAACCTTTTTCGTTCATAAAAATCTCCTTAAGATTACATACAAAGAACGTTGAGGTTCTCGCCATCGACCACGACCTTTGCCACGCTGTACGAGTGTGTATAGTCTGCAATGATCTTTTCAGCCAAGCGGTCTTCAACCTCTTTTTGAATATAGCGGCGCATATTGCGCGCGCCGAATTTGCGCGAGAAGGATGCTTTTGCAATCAGCTCCAACGCCTCGTCGGTGTAGGAGAGTGCGATGGATTTTTCGGCGAGCGAGGTCTTGAGCTCCTCAAGCATAATACGCGCGATGCTGACAAAATCTCTCTCGTCAAGCTGGCGGAAGGTGATGATCTCGTCTACACGGTTGATAAATTCAGGGCGCAAAAATCCCTCAAGAGCCTTTTGCGTTTTGCTCTCCGCGGCACTTTGCTCGCTGGTGGCAAAGCCTGCGGCGGTAGCAGAGCGGTCAGAGCCTGCGTTGGTGGTCATTACGATGACCGTGTTCTCAAAATTGACGGTCTTTCCGCGCGCATCGGTGATGCGTCCGTCGTCAAGGATCTGTAACAGAATGTTGAGCACGTCGGGATGTGCCTTCTCGATCTCATCAAAAAGAACGATGGAATACGGGCGACGGCGGATCTTTTCGGTCAACTGACCTGCTTCATCATATCCAACGTATCCGGGAGGCGCTCCGATAATACGGGATACGCTGTGTTTTTCCATAAACTCGGACATATCAAGACGGATGAGCGTTTCAGGAGAGTGGAAAAGCTCGTTTGCAAGCGTTTTGACAAGCTCAGTCTTACCCACGCCCGTAGGTCCCGCAAAAATGAAGGAGACAGGCTTTCTCTTATAAGCAATTCCCGCGCGGTGGCGCTTGATGGCCTTGGAAACAGCCGCAACGGCGGTATCCTGACCGATGATGCGCTCCTTGAGTTTACCCTCAAGTCTGTCGATCTGCGCAAACTCGTTTTCGGTAATGCTGGTTGCGGGAACACCCGTCCAAAGCTCGATCACGTTTGCGATCTCTTCTTCGGTCAGCGTTACCGTTTTGGTCTCGGGCTCGATCTGGGAAAGTCGCTCGGAGAGCTTGAGCTCCTCGGCGCGCACGTTTGCAATCTCCTCATAGCGGTTTTGCTCAACAGAATCGTTGCCTGCGATCTCGCCCTCAAGTGCTTCCCTCTTTTGTTTGAGGTCAAGAAGTCTGTCGCGAATGCGATAGGATTCGTTGATAACGGCGGAAGAAAGAGACAGTGCCGATGCGGCCTCGTCCAAAAGGTCAATGGCCTTGTCGGGCAGGTAGCGGTCGGTGATATAGCGCTCAGAGAGCACGACAGCGCGGCGCAAAACGTTTTCGGGCACGATGACGCCGTGGAATTCTTCGTAATAGTGCTTAATGCCGCACAGCATCTCCATCGTTTCTTCAACCGATGGCTCATTTACAGTAACAGGTTGGAAGCGACGCTCGAGAGCAGAATCCTTCTCGATATATTTGCGATATTCATTCAGCGTTGTGGCACCAATGATCTGTACCTCGCCGCGCGAGAGTGCGGGCTTGAGGATATTGGCTGCGTTAACGCTTCCCTCGGCATCTCCCGCGCCGACGATGTTGTGCACCTCGTCGATCACAAGAATTGCATTGCCAACAGCGGTAACCTCACCCAAAAGGCCGAGGATACGCGACTCGAACTGTCCGCGGAATTGCGTTCCCGCAACGAGCGCAGTCATATCCAAAAGATAGATCTCTTTGCCCTGCAACTTGTAAGGAACGTTGCCGGATGCTATACGAATAGCAAGCGCCTCGGCAATGGCAGTTTTACCAACGCCGGGCTCACCAATGAGACAAGGGTTGTTCTTTTGTCTGCGGCAAAGAATTTGAATGACACGAGAGAGCTCGCGATCACGACCGATAATTTGGTCGAGTTTCCCCTCTCTTGCATACTGCGTGAGATTGCGGCTGTATGTGGGCAAAAACTTGAGTTTTTTCTCTTCCTTTGCCTTTTTCTTTTCGGATTTTTTATCATTGGCATCGGCTTTGGGAGCATCGGGCAGATTGCCGTCCGGCTTTTGTGAGAAGAGTCCCGCATCGCGGAAGAGCTTGGGAAGATCGATAGCAGGTGCGCCGCCGTCCTCGTTGTCATCCGCATCGGAAGGCGTTTCGGTGCCCGCAAGCATTGCGTTGATATCTTCCTCAGCACCCTCGAGCTGCTCGGGAGAAATGCCAAACTGCCCCATAACGTTGCCAACGAGATTATCAACGGGCACTCCCATCTCTTTGGCACATTTGAGGCAGAGCCCCTTGGTGCTCTTTTCGCCGTTTTCTACTTTTGTAACGAAGATAACTGCCATACGCTTATGGCATTGTGAACACATTACCATTTAGTGAATGAGTCCTTTCTTTGAAATTTTTGAAAAAGCCTACCGAAGAAACGGCAGGCTTTTTCGGGGGATGATCAAATTAAATAACAGATGTTTGGGTTAACCTAAAAAATCTCCCAACAACTTAACGATAACGGTCTGGGGATATACGGTACCCTTAGCATCGAGGAAGTTAACGATTACGGCAATAACCATCAGGACAACAATGCCCATCAGTGCGCCAAAGACACCACCGAGAATGCGGTTTGCAGTGCCGATGAAAGCAATGCGGTCTGCGATCTTGGTCAGGAGCCATGCTGCAACGGTGAGAACGATGAAAGCCAAAACAAAGGTCAAAGCATAACCGAGGATGTTGGAAATAACATCGGCAATGGGGGTTGCGAGGTTGGTGGAAACAGACTCAACCATAGCGGCGCCGCTCTCCTCGGACAAGGACTCAAGAATTTCTGCTTTTTTCTCGGGAGCAAGCAGAAAATCGGGAGCAGACTCAACGGTGCCTCTCAGCTCTTCTGTGTTAAGCGACGAATTTGCTGCCTGATAGATACCGTCTATCTTTTCATACCAAAAATCGTAAACCTTTTGGAAGATAAACTTATCTTTGATGAAAGCGGCTACGTGAGAGCCAAGGAAATATGTTGCAATAATGGTGAGAAGCAATTTAGCAGACTGAATCAAGCTCTTGATAAAGCCTCTTCTAACACCTACAACGATAAAGATCGCAGCGACGAGTACAAATAAAATGTCAAGAATAAGTGCGGTCGGGTTCATAGATAAAATCTCCTTTATGTATGTTTTTTATGTGCGGAAGGTAATGTAAACAGCTTTTTGCGGCGAGCAGAGCAAAACCTCCTTTTCGCTCACGGCAAGCAGTTTTTTACCGTCCGTAGCGTATTCCTCAAAATAAATCTGTCCGTTATCAAGGTCAAGGCGACTCACACCGCTGTAATCGGTCAAAAAAAGCACGCCTTCCCAATAAGCAAGACTGTTGATATTCTTTGGAATAACATCATTATACACTATTTTTCCGCTTTTGTCAAATATAATTGCAATATTTTTTTCAGAAATTGCACTTTTTTTCAAACAAATAGCGACTCCATCACCGCAAAAATCGGCTGCGGCGGGAATTTTTCCCTCAAAATCGTAAAAAAGCTCCAATTCTCCGTTGCCCGAAAGATAAGCCAACCCTGTTGAACAGAGTGCCGCAATTTTACCGGACTCGGTAAAATGACAGCGGATGCCTACCGAGGAAGCGATCACCTTTTCGGCAATGGCACTCCCCTTGCCCGGCTCGGCGAGCATAAGCGACGTAGAAACTCCACCTTCGTTTGGCGTAACCGTTAAAAGAGCGATACGACGTCCGTCCGCCGAGATAGCAACATCGAGAACATTCCCACCTTTTTTGTAAATGTTGATGAGTGCGAAGCGGTTATTGTAAAGATAGACCGCCGAATTGGCATCACTTGCCGAGGAGATCAGCGCGTACATTCCCGAATCCGAAACAGCCGCACCCGAAATGGGATATTCGGTCTTGCCAGTGTGCATCTGCGTGTTGGCATTGTAAAGTGAGTACTGCTTACCGCCACGCTCGTAGACCAAAAGATATTTACCAGATCCGACGGCTACGGGATCGTTATATTGGATGCCGTGGCTGACAAGCTGTCTCCCTGTTGCAGAGAAGATGGTCACGCCTGTATTCCCTGCTACCGCCAATCCTTTGCGGTAAAGGGTAAAGCTTTGCTCCTCGTCCGTCGAATAGGAGACAGAATCGTGTGAGAAAATATCCACGCGCTCTGCGGATGCGTTCAGATCTTGGAAAAAGTGGTAGAAATTTTGATAGGTAATGAGGTTCGTGTTCGTCAGGAAAGAAAGCACCACGAATGCAAAGAGCGAAAGATACAGAACGACTTGCACGATTCCCAGCCCTGCCGAGATATTCTCATAGTATTCATTTCTCGCTTTGCCGAGCTTTGCGGCAGGTGCTACTGCGCTTTTGGTGGCTTTGGGCTGTTTTTGGAAAAATTTCAAGGCGTTCCTCCTTTCCGTTTAATACAAAACGCGGTTGAGATAGAGTCCGTAGGCGGGTACGGTCATACCTGCGCGGCTGCGGTCGCGCGAGGCAGTGATAGCGGGGATATCTTCTGGCTCGATTTTACCAAGTCCTACGTCGATAAGGGTTCCCGCAAGGATGCGCACCATATTGTAAAGGAAACCGTCGGCGCTGATGCGAAAGACAAGCAGATCTCCCTCTCGCTCAATCGAGGCAGCTTTAACGGTTCGCACGGTTGAGGTCACCGTCGATCCCTGCGCCATATAGGCGGCAAAATCCTGTTTACCGACAAGGCAGGTCGCAGCGCGGTTCATTCTATCGAGTGCGGTATCGTCCAAGATGCGCGGCAGATGATAGGCTCTGCCCTCCCAAAAGGGATCTCGCACGGGAGAGTTGTAGATGCGATAGAGATATTCCTTTTCAAGCACATCATAGCGTGCGTGAAAGTCGGTCGCTACCCACTTGGCATCAAAAACGCTGATGTCGGGCGGCAAATGCGCCGAAAATGCCAGCGGAACACGCTCGGGTGGCAAGGCGGTGATGAGGTCATCGCCCCCTTTTTGTGCAACCGTGGCGCAAAATTCGTTGGCGTGCACACCGCTATCGGTGCGACTGCAACCAACGATGTCACAGTCGTAACCAAAGAGCGTGCGCGCGGCTTTATTCAATTCCCCTTGAATACTCGGCGCATTCGGTTGCACCTGATAGCCGCAATAGTTTGTTCCGAGATATCGGACTTTGATAAAAAGCTTCATAATCAGTTCAAAACGTATCCTAATTGAATTTGGTTAAGCAGAACAAGGCAGACACAAAGGGCAACACCGACAAGCGTATAGATAACATCGGATGCGTGCCACTTCATTACGTTGAGACGTGTTCTTCCCTCTCCGCCGTGGTAGCAACGACATTCCATTGCATCGGCGAGCTGTGTAGCTCTATTGATGGCAGAGCTGAACAGCGGAATGAGAATGGGAATGAGCGCTTTGACGCGCTTGACAAGTGATCCACTCATAAAGTCTGCTCCGCGTGCCTTTTGTGCGTTCATGATCTTCTCTGTCTCCTCGGTCAAAGTGGGGATAAAGCGGAGTGTGATGGACATCATCATGGCAAACACGTGCACGGGAACGTGCAAAAGCTTGAGCGGTGCAAGCAGAGATTCGAGTGCGTCGGTCAGATCCATTGGGGTGGTCGTGTAGGTCAAAAAGATGCTTGTTGATGTGATGAGCACAAAAATGCGCAAGAACATAAACAGAGCGCGCCAGAGTCCCTCGGCATAGATGCGGATCTTCCACACCTCGAGGAGCAGGTGCTCTCCCTTACCGAAGAAAATGTTGATGACGACCGTAAAAGCTATGATAAAAAGCAGAGGCGCGATGGAGCGCAAGATGGTTTTGAGCGGGATTTTGCTGATAAAAATGAGTGTAAGTCCAATGCACAAAAGCGCCAAAAAGGAGATCGCACTCTTGCATAAAAAGGTGGCTACGATAAAGGTGATGGCAAGCAGGATCTTAAATCTGGGATCCATTTTGTGAATGATGGAATCTGTGGGATAGTACTGTCCAAAGGAAACGCCCTTCATTCTGCGTCACCTCCCCTCAAAAACAGCTTTTTGAGAGCCTCGGTTGCCTCCGCAACGGTATAGACGTTCTTGGGAGCATCGATGCCACGATCGCGCAAAAGACGCATCAGATGCGTGATCTGCGGCACGTCAAGTCCTGTTTCGGCAAGCTCTTCAACGTGGGCAAAAACTTCTTCGCGCGTGCCTTGTCGAAGAATATGTGCGCCCGAAAGGACGATAACGTCATCCGAATAGCGTGCCATATCCTCCATACTGTGGCTGACGATGAGCACGGTAGAACCTGTCTTTCTTTGATAAGCACGGATGCCATCAAAGATATAGGCACGACCGATGGGATCAAGTCCTGCGGCAGGCTCGTCAAGCACCAACACCTCGGGGCGCATAGCAATGATTCCCGCAAGAGCAACACGGCGCTTTTGTCCGCCCGAAAGATCGAAGGGAGACTTTCCCAAAAGCTCTTCGCCAACATCGCAAAAAGCGGCTGCTTCGAGCACGCGTGCGCGGATCTCGTCCTCGTCAAGCCCCATATTGCGAGGGCCAAAGGCGATATCGGCATACACCGTCTCTTCAAAAAGTTGATATTCGGGATATTGCATCACAAGACCGACGCGAAAACAAAGCTTTGCACGTCTTTCGCGAATTTCGGTCTGCATTTTCTTTTTTCGCTTGCGCGGAGAAAGAGGTGCGTATTCTTCCCTCTTGCTCCACACGTCGTACACGTCGTCGACGGTACTGTTGATGTCGTATCCATCCAGAAGCACTCTGCCCGCATCGGGCTTGATAAGCCCGTTGAGCATTTGCATCATTGTGGATTTTCCGGAGCCCGTATGACCGATGATGCCGGTAATGCACCCCTCTCGGATGCCTACCGAAACGTCATCCAGCGCGACCTGCTCATAAGGTGTTCCGCGGCTGTAAACGTAGCTCACGTGATCGAGATATATCTTGTTCATTGTGTTCCTCTTTGTTATTTTGCGCGTGTAGTAAATGCTTTTTGTAACAGATCGGCACAGGCCTCGGGAGAGGAGAGCGTGTTCCCCTCAATTTTGATGCCTTGGGCACGCAGAGCGTGAATGAGCTCGGCGCATTGCGGCACCTCGAGCCCTACCTTTGTGAGAGTATCTCGCCGTGCAAAAACCTCATCAGGCGTGCCATCCAACAGAAGTGCGCCATCGTTGATGACGATAATGCGGTCTGCCTCGGCTGCCTCATTCATATAGTGCGTGATATTGAGCACCGTCATACCGTGCTCGCGATTGAGCTTGCGAATGGTGTCAAGCACCTCGCGGCGTCCGCCGGGATCGAGCATAGCGGTGGATTCATCAAAAATGACGCACTGCGGCATCATTGCAAGAATACCCGCAATGGCAACGCGTTGCTTTTGTCCACCCGAAAGTCGATGCGGTTCGTGCTTGGCATACGTGGTCATTCCGACTGTTTCGAGCGCAAAATCCACACGGCGGCGAAGCTCTTCTCGCTCGATACCGAGGTTTTCGGGACCGAAGGCAACATCCTGCTCGACAACAGTGGCAACCAGTTGGTTATCGGGATTTTGGAATACCATTCCCACGTTCTTTCGCAGATCGAGAATATCCTCATCCGAGAGATCCTTACGCGTCAAGTCAAGTCCGTTTACAATCAGCTCGCCCGACGTGGGCTCGAGTATATAGTTAAGCAGTTTAGCAAAGGTGGATTTGCCCGAGCCGTTGTGACCGAGCACCGCTACGTATTCGCCGCGGCGGATATCCACCGAAAAGTTTTGCAGGGCGGGATTATCCTCTCTTCCCTCTTCGTCTTGGTAGGAGAAGGAAAGCTCCCGTGCGTGAATGAAAATATCAGACAAAACGGTTTGATCCTTTCAAGGGTAGTTTATTTGAGATACCAGCGCGAGCTTGCGCCGCAAGGCAAAAATGCGCCTGTTTGTGTAACCTTCAGACCAAGCTCTCCCGACTCAATCACACCACCGTAGCGTGCGCGAACCTTGAGTTCCAAAAGATAACTCATCGTCAAAGGAGAAAGTCCCGTGGTATAGGAGTTGACAAGGAAGAAAAGAGGCTCGTCCGAGAGCAGTTGCGCTGTCAGCGTAATGAGCTCGTTGATGCTTTCCTCAAGCTTCCAGACCTCGCCACCCGGACCTCTGCCATAAGAGGGCGGGTCCATAATGATGCCGTCGTAGTGATTTCCGCGACGGATCTCACGTTCCACGAATTTTTTGCAATCGTCAACGATATAACGAATGGGAGCTTCGGCAAGTCCCGAAAGAGAGGCATTTTCTTTTGCCTGCGCTACAATGCCCTTGGAAGCATCGACGTGCACCACAGCCGCACCGGCTTTTGCCGCAGCTACGGTCGCTCCGCCCGTGTAGGCAAAAAGATTGAGCACCTTGATCGGTCTGTTTGCTTCGCGAATGAGTCCCGAGAACCAATCCCAGTTGGCTGCCTGCTCGGGGAAAAGCCCTGTGTGCTTGAATCCCATCGGGCGCAGAACGAAGCCAAGGTCTCCGTATTGAATTTTCCAGGATTCGGGGAGATTATTCTTCACCCATGCGCCGCCTCCCGAATGTGAGCGACGGTAAATGCCGTCTGCCTTTTTCCAAGCGGGATGACGGGCAACTCCCTTCCAGATGATCTGTGGGTCTGGGCGAATGAGGATCAAATCTCCCCAACGTTCCAATCTCTCACCATCGGATGTATCAAGTAATTCATAGTCTTTCCAATTTTCCGAAAACCACATAACTTTATCCTTTTCGTTGCTTATTTGTTATAGTACTGTGCCAATCTTGATGCGCCGCTGTGGGCGTGACAGATGGCAATGGCAAGTGCGTCGGCAGTATCATCGGGACGCGGCGGCTTGGGAAGTCCCAAAAGCATTGTGACCATTGAAATGACCTGTCGCTTTTCTGCCTTTCCATAGCCGACTACCGCTTGCTTGACCTGCGGCGGCGTGTATTCAAAAATGGGAACACAAGCGAGCTCTGCCGCAAGCAAAATGATTCCTCTCGCCTCGGCTACGCGTATACCCGTGGTGATGTTGTTTGTAAAGAAAAGCTCTTCCACAGCCATCGCATCGGGGTGGTATTTTTCGATCAACTCATTCATCCCCTCAAAAATGAGACGCAGGCGCTCTTCGGTGCGCGTTCCCTTGGGAGTGTTGATAGAACCGTATGCAATGGTACGGAACTTTGCGTTCTGATATTCGATAACTCCCCAGCCCACAATCGCAAGTCCGGGGTCGATGCCCAAAATAATCAAAATGATTCTCCGATCTATTCACATAAATATCCAAGATAATTATATCACCTTTCTTGGCAAAAGTCAAACGGTTTGGGCGTATTTTTTGGAAAATTGTGCACAAAAAATGTAAAAATTCGGTTTACAGAACGCTTTTTTTATGCTATAATAAATCTATATTGTATTTTTAGAGTAAGGAGACCTGTATGCCTATTCTTCCCCTGCGTCCCGAGGACCGCATACAAATGAAAAAACCGCACCCTTGCGGCGGCAAAATTTTTCGCATTGTTCGCGTTGGCAGCCAGGTCCGCGTGATATGTGAAAGCTGTGGGAGAGATATGACTTTAGATAGAGTCAAACTCGAAAAAGCGATCAAGCAGATCCTGACAAGCACAGCCGATCCCTCCCAAAAAGGAGATATGTGATATGAGCATAAAAGACATAAAAAGCAAGATGTCGGACATCGCAAAAAAAAGCTGGGCATATTTTTCTTCACGTCCCTTTGTGCAGGAATATGGATACCTGTTTTTTGCTATGCTCGTTCCTGCAATTCTGATCTATTTGATCTATCTTGCCTGCGGACTGCATCCCTTTGGCGACGGATGTGTATTGGTGCTTGACCTGAACGGTCAGTACGTTTGGTTCTTTGAGGCTTTGCGAAACTTTGTTCGCGGAGACGCGGATCTGCTCTATTCCTTTGCCCGTGCGCTTGGCGGTGAATTCTTGGGCATTTACGCATACTATCTTGCGAGCCCGCTCTCCTTCCTTCTCGCGCTCTTCCCAAAGGAAAGAATGTTAGAGGGGCTTTTGACGCTCTTTATGATCAAGGGTGCTTTGTGCGGTGCATCCTTTGGCTTTTATATGCATAAGACGATGAAGAAGCCAAACAAGCTTGCTATCATCATTTTCTCCATTTCCTATGCGATGTGCTCCTATGCCATCGTTCAACAGCACAACACGATGTGGATCGATGCCGTGATGTGGTTGCCTTTGATCACTTTAGGTATTGAAAGTGTTATTAAGTACGGCAAATTCAAGCTCTATGTAGTATCGCTTTCCATTGCCGTTTTCAGCAACTACTACATCGGCTATATGCTCTGCATTTGGTGCGCCATCTATTTCTTTGTTTACTATTTCGCAAATGATGCCAAATTCCGCAACAATCCTTTGCGTGAGAGATGCCACTTTGTTCGCTCCCTTGTTCGTATTGTGGGATATTCGCTTTTAGCACTCGGCATTGCGGCATTTATTATCCTCGGAGCATATTATTCTCTCAATTTCGGCAAAACGACCTTCTCTGACCCGAGCTGGGAATTTGAGTGGAGATTTGACTTGTTGGATTTCTTCTACAAGCTTCTGCCTGCCTCCTATGATACGGTACGCCCTGAGGGACTTCCCTTTGTTTATTGCGGCGTTCTGACGCTTTTGCTCCTGCCCACGTACTTCTTTTCCAAAAGATACTCGGTAAGAGAAAAAATCTTTTCCGCTATTCTGCTTCTTGTGCTGTTTGCAAGCTTTTCGATCAATATTGTCGATTTGGTATGGCACGGCTTCCAAAAGCCGAATTGGCTGAACTATCGGTACAGCTTTATGTTCTCCTTCTATCTGTGCGTGCTTGCTTGCCGCGCAATGGAAGACTTTGATAAGATCGCCCTGCGCTTCTCGCTCGGCATCGATATATGCTTTGTCCTCATTCTGTTGAGTTGCGGTATCAAAGACCGCTACGCGGAATCAAAAACGTATAGCAGCGTATTCCTCATTTTTTCTATCGTTGCAGTGCTGGCTTATGTGTTGATCTTCACGATCATACGCAAGTCAAAAGAAAAACAGGTAGCCAGCTTTGCACTTATTTGCGTTGTGATCCTTGAGCTTTTCCTCAACGGACTCTCCGAGATCAATTCGCTCAGCTATGACGTCGGCTACTCCACTTACAGCCGCTACAACGACTTTTTGAAGAGAGTGCGTCCCATTGTAGAAACGGTACAAGAGCGCGACGATTCCTTCTACCGTATGGAAAAGACCTTTTACCGCTCCAACAACGACAATATGGCACTGATGATACGCGGACTTTCGGGCTCGACATCGACTTTGAACAAGGAAACCGTTCGCTTTTTGAACTCGATGGGATACGCTTCCAAGGCGCATTGGACAAAGTATCTTGGCAACACTCCCGTAACCGACTCACTGTTTGGAATCAAGTATCTGATCTCTGACCAGCCTCTCTACGAGACTTACTACGAGACCTTTGCTACCGACGGTCACACGTCATACACCGCATATCTCAATCCCTATGCGCTCTCCCTGGCATTTGGCGTCTCGGATGATTTGTTGGACTTTGAGCTTGGCTTTGTGGAAGACCTTGATGAGAAAAAGGATGACACCGCAGATGAGAAAAAAGAAGGCGAAGGAATTAAAAATGCCATCAACTCGCTCAAGGGCATTGTAAATGAGTGGCTCGATATTGAGGAAAACAACGCAAGCGTTTACATTGACAATTATGAAAATCCCTTTGACCGCCTCAACGCCATTCTCGGCGCTATGCTTGGCGAAGAAGATCCCATTCCCGTTTTCGTTCCTATCTCCTCGGAAATTGCAGACAAAGACAGAGTTACAGAAGGCAGATACGATTCCGGAAGTGAAATCGGGTTCAAGCCCTCTTCCTCAAGTGCCAAGAATGTTGGTATTACAATGGAAGTTGATCCTCTGCCCCAATCGGGCGAGATCTTCTTCTACGCCCCCACAAACTATCCCCGTGAGGTTGATCTGGAGCTGATGGTCGATGACGGGGATGCCGTCAACAAAGGTACATTTAACGGCAACGACACTACACGCATCATCTCCCTTGGACTGCAAGAGGAAGGCTCCGTGCTCTCCCTGAAGCTGACCTTAAAAGGCAACGACTATTATATCATGAGCGATGAGGATTGCTTCTGGTATATCGATATGGCTGTATTTGAGGATGCAATGTCCCGCCTTGGAGAGAATCAGTTCAAGATTGAAGAATACACCGAGCATTCCTTCAATGGCACGTATACCGCATCCCGCGCGGACGAGCTTGTTCTGACTACCCTCGCCTACGATAACGGCTGGGAGGTTTGGGTCGACGGTGAGCGTGTAGAGATCACCAAGGCCCTCGGTGCACTCATCGCCTTCCGCGTTGGTGGCGAAGCCGGGGAGACACACGACATTCGCATTGTCTACAACCCTAAAACTATAAATATCGGATTGATTATTTCAGGTGTTTCTATCTGTCTCTTTGTCATTTGGATACTCCTTGACCGACGCTTCCACTTCGGTTGCAAAAAACGCGCAAACGTCGACTACAACGACGGCTTAGATGAGGATGCATTTGACGAGGACATCGAAAACGACAGTCCGGAAGAAGATACCCCTGTGGAAAAAATCGAGAGCAAGACTCCACCTGCCGAAAATCGAATGAAAAGCACGACAAAATCCGTGCTTACCAAATTAAAGGTGATTTTCATTCCCCCAAAAAAGAAAAAGCGTGTGCATCAACACTCCAAAAAGAACAAGAAAAAATAATCTCCCCCTATTAAACGACCGAAAGGAACTGATTTTATGTTCTATTATCTGTGCGGAAAACTCGCACTACTCAAAAATGATCTCGCCGTCATCGACGTTGGCGGCGTGGGATATAGCTTGACCATCAGCGGCACGACCTATGAAGCAATGCCTGCAAACCGCTCTGTAAAGGATCCGCCTACCATTAAGCTTTTTACACATATGGCCGTGCGTGAGGACGGCATCGAGCTATTTGGCTTTGCAACAGAAACCGAACTTGCAACCTTCCGTCTCCTCATCACCGTTTCGGGTGTTGGCCCCAAGGCGGCTATGGCAATTCTCTCACATCTTACCCCCGAAAAATTCGCGCTTGCGGTCTGCACCGACGACAAAAAGACCATCTCCAAAGCCAACGGCATAGGCCCCAAAACGGCGGCTCGCGTGATTTTGGAGCTCAAGGACAAGCTGATGAAGGAAGCGGGCGGCTCCGATACCTTCGCATCTGTTGCCTCTCCCATCGCAGGCGCTCCTGCCGCCAAGGGCGGTAAGCTTGCAGAAGCAACCGACGCCCTGATGGTATTGGGCTACTCCCGCGCCGAGGCGATGGCTGCAATGAAGGATATGGATATTGCGAATATGGAGCTTGAGGAGATCATTCGTCTCTCGCTCAAGCGCCTGATGTAATATCGGAAAGGATTGGATATGGATACCAACGAATTCGATTTTGAAAACCGAATTATGAATACCGCCTACTCGGCTGCCGACTCTGACGTGGAGTATTCCCTGCGCCCCAAAACGCTTGACGAATACGTCGGTCAGGAAAAGGTCAAGGAAAACCTCAAGGTTTATATTGAGGCCGCTAAAAAGCGCGGTGATCCTCTCGATCACGTGCTCCTTTACGGCCCTCCCGGTCTCGGTAAAACCACGCTTTCCAACATCATTGCCTCGGAGATGGGCGTCAATATTCGCGTCACGTCTGGCCCTGCGATCGAAAAGCAAGGCGATCTTGCCGCAATACTGACCAACCTCAACGAGGGCGACGTGCTCTTTATTGACGAGATCCACCGTCTTTCCCGTAGCGTAGAGGAAATTCTCTACCCTGCAATGGAAGATTACGCGCTCGATATCATCATTGGTAAAGGTCCGTCGGCAAGAAGTATTCGCATTGACCTGCCTCGCTTTACGCTCATTGGTGCAACCACAAGAGCCGGACAAATGACGACTCCCTTGCGCGACCGTTTTGGCGTAATCCTGAAGTTAGAACTTTACACTCCCGAAGAGCTGGCTACAATCGTGCGCCGCAATGCGGGCATCCTTGAGATGGATATTACCGACGACGGCGCGATCGAGATCGCAAGCCGTTCCCGCGGCACGCCTCGTATTGCAAACCGCCTCCTCAAACGCGTGCGCGACTTTGCACAAATTAAAGGCGACGGTCACATTGACAAGGAAATCGCCAACTACGCCCTGACGCGTCTTGAGATCGACCAGCTTGGTCTTGATAATGTAGACAGACGGATGCTTGAGACAATTATCAAGTTCTACAACGGCGGTCCCGTAGGTCTTGAAACGCTTGCCGCCACCGTTGGCGAAGAAGCAATTACGCTTGAGGATATGTATGAGCCTTACCTGATGCAAATCGGTTTCCTCTCCCGTACGCCTCGCGGCAGATGCGTGACACACTTGGCGTACTCGCACTTGGGACTTCAATCGCCTACGGAACAGATTAAAATGTTCGGTGAAAGTACAGACGAGGTGTAATATGGTTTTACATTTGGCAGTTTTAGAAAACGAGCTTTTCAACTGCAATATTCGCATAAACGATGCAAAAGGTGCGCACTACTATCAGGTACCGCAAATCGATCCGCTTAATAAAGAGCCCCTGTTTTTAGATGTTGAGATAGAAGGTAGCGAATGTGATATTGCAATCGCACCGATTGAATGCGATACAGATAAAATTTACGAAGATAAATCTTCGCAAACATTTTTTAACAAAATCACGAGTAAACTTGCAAAAAAGGTGTTCTCCTCTATCACCGAAGCGATTTTGCGTGTTACTTGCGAGTACCATTTATGCAATCTAAAAAATGAAGATTGCATAAATATTGTTGCAAAGCAATACATATACGGTGTTGGAGACAGGTGGTACAAAGGTGGTTGTGTGCCAATCTCTTATTCGTTTTACGAAGTTGAGCACAACGGCAAACGAGCTAAAGTCAAGCAAGCATTTGGCACAAACAGAAATGAGATGATGAAAAATGCAAAACGGTTGGCTTTTTTAACCGCCTTGGAATATCTCCTTATCATATACCCCTTTGAAGTTTCTCGCATTCGGAATCTTTCAAAAGATAAAGAGGTTATTCGTACCATTCAAAAATTTAACGAAATGACTCCCGAAGAACGTACAAAAATCGAAAAATGGAAAGATCAAAATTTTGAATAATTGCAAAAAGACAGCTACATACATCAACGTGTAGCTGTCTTTCTTTGTTTATACGTCATTTTTGCAAACGTCCTCGTATGTTTCGCGCTTGACGGCAACATAGCTTTCGCCATCCTTCAGCATTACCACAGGGGGGCGCGGAATGCGATTGTAATTGGATGACATCGAGTAGTTATATGCTCCCGTTGTTAAAACTGCCAAAATGTCGCCGCGGATGGTGTTTGCGGGGAGTGTGACGTTCTCTTGCAGAATGTCACCGCTCTCGCAGCAGCGCCCTACCACCGAGCACTTGAAAGGTGTGCTCTCGTCGTTTGTGCGATTGGCAAGCAGGATGGTGTAGGATGAACCATAGAGTGCGAAGCGCGGATTGTCGGTCATACCGCCATCCACAGATACGTAGTTTTTGTATCCGGGAATTTGCTTTACCGTTCCAACAGTATAAAGCGTCATTCCCGCATCGGCAACGATGCTTCTGCCGGGTTCGAGGCGAATGGCAGGCATGGGATAGTTCAAAGCCTTGCATTGCTCCTTGACTGCCTTGCCGACCTCTTGGATATTTTCGGCAATGTCGATTTCGGGATCGTTTTCGGTATAGCGCACGCCGTATCCACCGCCAAGGTCAAGTTCATCGATAACAAGTCCGTATTTCTCGCGCATTTGGTTTGCAAAATTGAGCATGATTGCCGCCGCGCGCAAAAACGTATCGGAATCGAACACCTGCGAGCCGATGTGGCAATGGTAGCCCGAAAGCTTGATGTGCTTTTGTGCAAGCGCGTACGCGGTGATGGAGTCGGCTTGTCCTGTTTCAATCGCAGAACCGAACTTGGAATCGACCTTGCCCGTGTTGACCGCCGCGTAGGTGTGCGGATCGATGCCGGGTGTGAGGCGCAACAAAATCTTTTGCGTGATGCCGCGCTTGGTTGCAAAATACTCGATGGCATCGAGTTCTTCGCGGTTGTCGACTACAAAGTAGCCAATGCCAAACTCCATTGCATAATCGATGTCGGCATCTGTTTTGTTGTTGCTATGAAAATAGGCGCGCTCCATCGGGAACCCGACAGAAACAGCCGTGCAGATCTCGCCCGCGGAAACAACGTCAATACCCATTCCCTCTTCCTTCATAATGCGATAGATCTGCTTAAAAGAGGCCGCCTTGCTGGCATAAAGCGGCAAGGAAGCATCGCCAAAGGCCTCTTTCATAGCGCTCATATATGTGCGGCAACGCTCGCGGATGCGATCCTCATCCAAGAGGTAGAGGGGCGTGCCGTATTTTTTTGTCAGTTCGACAGTATCCTGACCGCCGAGGCAAAGATGCCCTGCCTCGTTGACGGTTAGATTGTTACAAATCATTGTTTTTTCCTCGTTTTTGTCAAAATGAAGATCAATTTTCGGAGATCATACGCTCCATATCATAAAGTCCTGCGGGCTTGCCGCAAAGGTAATCGGCTGCCGTGATCGCGCCCTCGGCAAAGAGTGCGCGGCTATGCGCCTCGTGCCTCAGCGTAATGGTTTGGGTATCAGTTCCCACGATGACCTCGTGCTCGCCGATGATGTTGCCCATACGCACGGCGTGAATACCGATCTCGTCGGCTTCCCTCTTGGCTTGTCCGCCACGTCCAAAGATGAACTTTGCGCCCTTGCGAACCTCTCTCACGGCATTCGCCAAGAGAAGCGCAGTACCGCTGGGAGCATCTAATTTGCGGTTGTGGTGCTTTTCGATGATCTCAATATCAGCATCCGGAAAAGCCTTTGCCGTGGTTTTTGCAAGCTCTACAAGAAGCGCAATACCAAGCGACATATTGGCGCTGTGGAAAACGGGGATCTCTTTTGCCGCTTCCAAAATATTTTCTTTTTCCTCGTCGGTGTGGCCTGTTGTGGCAATCACGGCGGGGATCTTATTTGCCTTTGCAAAATTCAGGAGTGCTTCGGTTGCTGTGTGGTGCGAAAAATCGATGATACAATCGATGTTCTCCGTCACCGCACTCCAATCGGTATAGGTGGGAAACTCACGGGTATCTACGGGAAGCACGTCAAAACCTGCTACAACGCTCGCACCGCGTACGCCGTCAAGCGCAAGCTTTGCCACTTCTCTACCCATACGTCCACCAACGCCGCATATCAGAATATTCATTCGATCAAATCCTTTCCTCAAATCAAGCCGTGCTGACGCATCAGGGCGTAGAGCTTTTCGGCGTTTTGGGGTTCCATCGGTGTCAGAGGCAGGCGCAGACTGTTCTCGCCAAAGCCCATAGCCGCCATTGCCGCCTTTACGGGAATGGGGTTGACCTCGCAAAAGAGTGCGTTGACGAGCTCAAGAAGATCAAGCTGCATCTTAGCACTACCTGCAACGTCGCCTGCGAAGAACTTGTGGCACATTTGGCTTGTTTGTTTGGGCATCAGGTTGGAAAGGACCGAAATAACGCCCTTGCCACCCAAGGAGAGTACGGGAACGATCTGGTCGTCGTTGCCCGAGTAAATATCCATTTTGCCGCGAACGAGAGATGCAAGCTCTGCAATTTGCGAGATGTTGCCAGATGCCTCTTTGATAGCAACGATATTGGGGTGATCTGCCAAGACAGCCGCGCTTGCAGGAAGCAGATTGCAGCCTGTGCGAGAAGGCACGTTATAGAGGATGCAGGGCTTGGTGCTGGCATCCGCCACCACCTCAAAGGATTTGATAAGTCCCTTTTGCGTGGCCTTATTATAGTAAGGGGTGACAAGCAGCATTGCATCAGCTCCAGCCTCGCACGCGAATTTGGTAAGGTCAATGGCGTATGCCGTATCGTTGGAGCCCGTACCCGCAATAACGGGAACGCGTCCGTTTACCTTCTTGACTGCGTATTCAATGACAGCACGGTGCTCTTCGTCGGTCAGTGTCGAGCCCTCACCTGTCGTGCCACAGGCAACGATGGCATCAATGCCCTGGGCGATCTGCCACTCGATAAGTCTGCCGAATTGCTCGTAGTCGACCTCACTGTTGATAAAAGGCGTGACGATGGCGGTTGCCGCGCCGGTAAAAACTGTTTGCTTCATAGTATATCTGTGTCCTTTCGGTTATGTTTCGTCATGTTTGTAAAAGGGATAGGCGGTTTTGTCGACCTCGGTAATCTCGCGCATCACGCGGCAAGGTACGCCGACAGCGACTACGTTTGCGGGAATGGACTTTGTCACGACACTCCCCGCACCGATAACGGTATTGTCGCCGATTTCAACACCTGCCAAAATCGTGCTGCCTGCTCCGATCCACACGTTGTTGCCAACCGTAATAGGCTTTGCGATCTCAACACCCGCCTTGCGGAGCTCGGGATCGATTGCGTGCTCTGCCGTGGTAAAACAGCAGTTGGGAGCGATGAAAACGTGATCGCCAAAGCTGACGCTTGCACCGTCGGTGATGATCAGGTTGTGGTTGGAGTAAAAGAAATCGCCTACGGTGATATTATATCCGTAATCGCACCAAAACGGCGGCGTTATGATGACTTCTTTTCCCATCTTGCCCAACAGCTCGGAAAGAATCTCCTGCTGTTTTTCTCGATCATTTGGAGAGAGTTGATTAAAGCGGTAACATTTCTCTTTCCCTATGCGGATCTGTTCTTCGTAAGCGGGGTTGTAACACCCTTGAAAAAAGCAGTTTATGGGAACGATCGGTTTTTCGCTCATTTTTGAGATCTCCTTTCTCGGCTTTTGTCAATTTGAAAGGCAGGAGTGCGCCAAAGAGCGTACCCCTGCCCACAAAAGCCACTAAAGGTGGCACAATGACGGGATGTGGATAGCCCTCCGCATTTCTGCGACAACACGGCGGATATTTTCCGCAATGCCAGAAACGATCTTGCGCAAGGTCGCCCTTCGGCACCAAAGCCCTTCTCCGCCGCAACGCCCGCGCAGGCTTTGACACGTCGGATACTCATCTTGTGGTGCGCCTCTATCATTTGAAGTCATTATAGCATAAGACAAAAGATTTGTCAATGCTTTTTTCTTATTTTATTTTAGAATGTCAGTTGTAAATGGGAAACTTTTCGCACAAAGCCATAACCTCGTCAGTTACTCTTTCACGATTGCCCTCAAAATCGGCGGCGATATCCTTGATCCAACCTGCGATCTTGAGCATTTCCTCTTCTTTGAAGCCGCGCGACGTTACTGCGGGCGTTCCTATGCGGATACCGCTGGTAACAAAGGGAGAACGGGGCTCACCGGGAACGGTATTCTTATTAACTGTGATATATACCTCGTCAAGTCTGCGTTCAAGCTCCTTGCCGGTTATTTCGGTGTCTCTGAGGTCTATAAGCATAAGATGGTTGTCCGTACCGCCGGAAACAAGCTTGAAGCCCTCTGCGATAAGTCGGATCTAGCCATGTCGTTCTGTGAGCCAAGGAGTTGCTGAGCATGGTTGTCTTCCTA